>JBHBVA010000064.1:0-6248 GCA_041793355.1 Bacteroidota bacterium
CATCAATAGTACTCTATCCTTGCTGTTGAAAGCTCCGGCATCAAATATCGAACGAAAAGTATTGATTATAAGCGTTTTTTCTAGTATTATAAGCCTCTAAAAATTTCTGATAACCAACGCAAAGGTAAAAACATTTTTCATTACTACAACAAACCTTGATAAGTTGTTTTTTTTTAGAAGTTTTTCACTTATATAAAAGCCTATTTTCACATTCCTTTCCCTCCGATGGGAGAGGGAAAGGAGCTAAAGAATTTTTCCTACAATGCTTGTTTGATGCGGATGAGCTTGGTAAGAAGCTCTTCCAAGCGGTGTAAGGGCAACATGTTAGCACCGTCGGAAAGGGCCTTTTCGGGCTGCGGATGCGTTTCGATGAAAAGCCCGTCCACCCCTGTGGCAATGCCTGCCTTGCACATTGTTTCAATGAGCTGTGGTTGCCCGCCTGTGATGCCTGTGGATTGATTGGGCTTTTGCAGGCAGTGGGTGGCATCCAACACTACGGGGAAGCCAAACTCCTGCATCTGGGGAATGGCTCGAAAATCGACCACGAGGTCGGAGTAACCAAAAGATACGCCTCGCTCGGTAAGCATCACGTTAGAATTGCCTGCATCCACTACTTTTTGTGCGGCAAATTGTATGGCTTGGGGCGACAAAAATTGCCCTTTTTTGATGTTTACCATTTTGCCGGTGCGAGCAGCCGCCACCAATAGTTCTGTTTGCCTGCAAAGGAAAGCCGGAATCTGCAATACATCCACGTATTGGGCAGCCATTTGTGCCTCGTGCGTTTCGTGAATGTCCGTAACGGTGGGTATGCCAAAAGTGCTACCTACTTTTTGGAGTATTTTTAATGCCTTTTCGTCGCCAATGCCTGCAAAGGAGTCGATGCGAGAGCGGTTTGCTTTGCGATACGAACCTTTGAAGATGTAAGGTATGCCCAGCCGTTGGGTGATGTCGGTAATTTTTTCGGCAATGGATAATGCCATTTCTTCGTTTTCGATAACGCAGGGACCTGCCATCAAAAAGAAATTGGGACTTTTCAAATCGTTGATTGTCATACTGTTTTATTTTTTTTTGATTTATATCACACTTAATTAAATAAAAACACTCTTACTGTTGCGTTTACCTTCAAAAATATCGTACCTCCGCAGCTCGCACTCCAGCGAACCATTCATCAGCGGGATGCGTTGCGAATGCTTTAGCCCTATGTGATGAAAACACTCCTTGCGATAGCTCAATACCCACGCTTGCCAACCTGCAAACACGTGTTTGAAGCGTTCGCCAATAGTGGAATACAGTTGCTCCAAGTGTTGGGGGCGAAGGCGTTCGCCATAGGGCGGATTGGTAACGAGCAATCCTTTGGGTGAGGGACTTTGCGTGTAGGTGGCAAAATCCTTCACAGCGAGCGAAATCACATCTGCCACTCCGGCACTTTTTACATTTTGGCAGGCAATGTCGATAGCTTCACGGCTGAGGTCGGAACCATAGATGCGATAGGCAAAGGGTCGTTCTTGCGAGTCGTCGTTATAGATTTCATCGAACAGTTCGGCATCAAAGTTTTTCCACTTTTCAAAAGCGAAACTTTTCCGAAACACTCCCGGAGCAATGTTTTTGGCTATGAGTGCCGCCTCGATAAGTAAGGTTCCCGACCCACACATCGGGTCGATAAAGTCGGTTTGCCCCGCCCAACCGGCTTTGAGCAAGATGCCTGCCGCCAGCACCTCGTTGAGAGGGGCTTCGGTTTGCCCTATGCGATAGCCTCGCTTGTGTAGCGACTCGCCCGAACTGTCGAACGACAAGGTGCAGACATCCTCAGCTACGTGAAAATTGAGCAACAAGTCGGGGTGCTGCACATCTACATTGGGGCGAGTGCCTGTTCGGGCAGAAAAATAATCGGCAATGGCATCTTTCACCCTGTAGGCCACAAATTTGGAGTGGTTGAAAAATCGGGAAAACACCACCGCATCTATGGCAAAAGTGCTATCGGCACTCAGATGTTCGGCCCAGTTCATTGCCTTGATTTTCTTGTAGATTTCGTCTGTTGTTTTGGCACGAAAGCTATATACGGGACGCAATATCCGCAATGCCGTCCGGCATTGAAAGTTTGCCCTGTACATCAATTCCAAATTTCCCTCGAACGACACCATTCGTTTGCCTATCTGCAAATTGTCGGCACCCAGCTGTGTGAGTTCGCCTGCCAACACCTCTTCCAATCCGGCCATTGTTTTGGCTATCATCTTAAAGGTGCGAGTTCTGTTTTTGTGATTTATCGTCATTTTGCTTGGTTTGAATGCAACCTTACTTCGTCCGCAAGGCTTTCCATCATTTTTTTCAATTCAGGTTCGGGATGCAACTTTTCGGCTTCCGCCAAATCGGCTTCCGCTTCCGCCCAGCGTTGCAAAGCAACATACGCTTTACTACGATTGAAATACGACACTGCGGTGGCTTTCAGATGGATAGCCCGATGAAAATCGGAGATGGCCTCTTCGTATCGTGCCAATTGCAACTGCACCCAACCTCTGTTGTTGAACAGGTCGGGGTTGTAAGCATCCAGCAGTTCTGCTCCGTTAAAGTCGGCAATTGCCTCATCATATCGCCCCAGCTCCCCCAGCAACGACGCTCTGTTGAGTAACGTTTGCACGTGGCTCGGTTCGGCTTGTAGCACTTGGTCGCAAGCCTTTACGGCTTCCTTTAGTCGTCCGGCACGAAACAGCACAGTTGCCTTATGCTGAAACACTTTCGAAAGCAACAAGTTTCGTCCGTTGTCATTATTCTCGTATTTTTTTTCGGTACGGATACGATGCTCCGTTTGGTTTATAAAAGCCAGCTTTGCCTGCGTATCGTCCAATCGGGAAAGAGCCAATTGCAGGTCGGTCGAAAATTTATCGGCAGAGTTTTTCACCCTCCGTTTCACCCGCATCGAGTAAATATAGAGCCACACAATGCCTGCAAAAAGCAATGCAAACAGCACAAAAAAAGCCAGTGCTGTAGTGTTGAAAAGTATATACATCCGTTTGCTTGATAAGTGATTAAACAACTAAGCCACAAAGTTAGGTATTTTCTGTATCAGCTCGCAACGGATACCGCCAATTTCGGCTGCGGTGGCGGAGTACGAACTGTGAAACGAGCCGATAATGTAGCGGGTTTTTGACAATAGAAACAACTCACGTACAGCATCTTGCATTCCGGCCACACTTTCACGGTCCGCCTGACGAGGATTCACTATCACCCTATCGGGGAATGTATTTATTATCAACGCTTTGTCGGCTTGCGAATCGGTGGCAAGGTAAAATTTTGTATTGCTGTTGCGGGCTATCTCGCTCTGCATCCGCTGCACAAAAAGCTCGGTAGGACTTTGGCGGATAGCCTCCACATTGTCCGTACGGCGGATGTGGATGCCAACGCAATGCTCCCCGAAGAGTTTTGCAACGTCTTCTATCTGTTTTTGTATTTCTGCCCGTGGTGCAAACAGGTGATATTTGTCGCTTTTTTCGCCATAAAAGTTGTCCCAACCGGCAATATACACATTTCGTCCGCAAGCCCACGCTGCAAAATCGAAGTTGCTTTTGAGGCATGTTGCCGTATCTTCCTCGTAGAGGCAATCGTCGAACTTCATCCTCTGAAACAAACGTGGTATGAACAAATTCTTCTTGCGAGGGCGGTCGTACAACAAGAAATCACGAACGGAAGCCTCTACAAATTCAATGTTGGGCAACGTAAGTGGCTGAAACAGCTGAGAAAACGGGCATCGCAACCCCCAATCGGCAAACCAAATGATGCGGAGGGTTGCCTTAATGTGCTCTGCAAGGCTGATGCCTGCGTGTATGGCTTTCAGGCGATTGGCCAGTCCGCCCGTTGGTACTAAAGTGATATGTGATTGTTTTACCATTGTGAAAAAATATCGAATTTATTGCTTGTCAAATTGATACTGCACGGCATCCAACAGGCGGACAAAGAGCGACGCATCTGCCCCCAAACGAACAAGCACAGCGTGGTCGTCAGCAAAAAGGTGAGCAAACTCCTCAAACGTTTTTGCCATCCGTGCCGAATGTGTGTAGTGCGTTACAGCTTTCTCGTATCTGTTGGTTATAAGGTAGATATGTCCCAAATTCAGATAATCGTGCAATGTGGGCGAGCTTGTCAGCAGTTGTTGGTAATAGCTCTCGGCAAGGTCAAACTTCTGGGCCAGCAGTGCAGTCCACGCAATGGGACGTTGTGTTTTGGCTGTTGCCGAATGGGTAAATTCCACCTTAAAATAGGCATTCAGAGCCTCAGAATATTGCTCCAGAGCCAGTAAACAATGTCCGATATTCATCGTAACGGACTCGTTGTCGGGCTGCAAAATATCCGCACGGCGATAATATTCCAAAGCCTTTTGATGGTTGCCCATTGTGCGATGACACTGAGCCAAACGCTTGATAACCCAAACATTATCCGCATCCAAAAGGTCGGCCTGCTCGTATGCCGCAACGGCATCGGTGGGGCGATTTTGCAACTGACAGCAATAACCGATTTTTTGCCACCACTCTGCACGCTGATTATCGGCAAAAGTGTTCACCATCAATTCGTAAATATTTTCGGCTTCAGAAAAGCGATTTTTGCGGAAGCAGTAATCTGCCAAGCGGTCCATCACATCCACTCGCATCACAAAGGGGCGAAAGGCTTCGTACTGATAGAAATTTACACTCAATCGGAATACATCGAAAAAGCTATCGCGACGGGGAAACAGTTTGAGGAAACGATAAAAATTCTGCAAGTATCGGTTCGAAATCATCTCCTCCTTGATATTGGGATTCACGGCTTTTGCATCTTTCTGTATTTCAGACATTTGGTCGTTATCACCTCCAAAGTGCTGCACAGCCATTTCGCCGTGTCTGTCTGTTGCCAGTTGCAAGGCAAAGCAGAAAGAATATTTGTCCGAATCGCACATATATTCCGACTTTAACACAGCTTCAATCATAGGTTGCTTTTGCGAAACAAGGTTTAGCAGTTGCGAATACGAGGTATCGAATGGCAAAAACCAATTACTTAACTCCCTGAAAAACGGGAAGTTATTCTTTAATCCGGCAAACGAAGAATGAAAAACATCTGCTCCCTCTAAATGCAGCTCCGAATACTCCCGGAGCTTGTCTGCCAAGCCCGACTCTTGTAGATTTTTTTCCCACTCGGGATTTTTTTCCATAAAATCGGTTTCGCCATTCAAATCCTCCATCGATAGTTTTTTCCCCGACAAAGAGCTGAATTTCATCATTTGAGGCACAATTTCGTTCAGCATCTTTTGACTGATTTTTTCGGTTTCTTTGGCACGAATTAGTTGCACCAACACAGCCTCAAACAGTTGGCGGAACCGGTTATCTTCCATCCTAACAGAAACTACCTTACACCACTCTGTGTAATAACTTAAACGACTGCTATACAGCATCATCGTGAAAATTACTCCCACTATGGCACGCATCCTTAACTCGGAGCATTCTGCAGTTGTGGTTTGCAAAATCACGTCAAACACCTTGCTGTCGAACCGTTGCATAATGTTCAACGTCAGAGCCGACAAAAGTAGGCAACGGCTCTGCTCGGACAGTTCCTCATTTTGTAGCCAAGCAACATATTCCTCTGCGTGATGTGCTTGCAATCGCTCCGCAACAAATACCAGCAAAAACATATCTGTTGCCAAACGCTCACGTTCCACTGCCAATTGCCTCAGGTGTTGCATCTTGTCATCGCCATCGTACCACAATTCTGCCAAGCGAAATTTCTCCTCGCAGGCCACCAACTGTTGGTGTAACGCCGCTGGCGATTGGGGTTCGCGATGTGCCATCAGTCGCCGCTTTTCAAAAAACAGAGCGGGCGAATCTTTCGCCATCAGTTCCTCACAAACATCGTCCGTCAGCTCATACAGCAGACGCATTATTCCTGCAAAAACATCCTCACGCTGAGGGTCTTCCATCCCCTGAAACTGATAAGTGAGCAAATAGCGATAAGTGATTTCGGCATCGTTCAGACGTTCGCCCACGTGCCACTCTTGCAACTGAGTAGCCAACTGTTTGAGCAAAGCAAAAGCCTGCTTCACCTCTTGAGCATCTAAGTAGCTGATTATCCTGTCTTTAATGTCTTTTATTTCGGTGTGATTCATCGTTTATTATTTCAAAATCTGTAACAACAAAGGTACTCAACGGAGTGGCTTATTCCAAATTTGGGTAGAAAATTGGAATAAGAGAAATGCTTATTCCAAAAAACAGGCAAAAATTGGAATAAGG
>JBHBVA010000065.1:0-5883 GCA_041793355.1 Bacteroidota bacterium
CGGGGCGGGGAAATACCTCATTGGCAAGACGTTTGCAAGGACCACACCACACGGTGTAGCAATCTACAAACAGCATTTTACCCTGTTGTTTGGCTTTTGCCAATGCCTCGGCATAAGTGCCGGCTTCAAAGCGGATGCCTTCGCGGCTATCCATTCTGTCCGCCAATGTAAGCAAATGTTTTGCCGTGCTTTCGTGTTCGTCCTTTGCCGACTCTCGCAAATAAGCCACTACATTTGTTCGCTGCCGGTCAGTCATTTCGGGAAATTCAAAAGTTAAATCCAACGACGGTTTTTGTCCGCCCAATGCTTTGCCATTGGCACGCATATAAGCGAGCAGATTGTCGTATTGTCGTTCTCCTCGCAACTTTGCAATTTGATACAGTTTGTATATCAACGAATTGGGTGCGAGGTCTGCCTTTTGCATTTTCAAAAACAAATCCATCAGTCGCGAAGCATCGTAAGGCTCTGTACCCGCTGCCATTGCTACGATGGGCGAATAGAAAAGCCCTTCTATGAAGTTGTTGATGGTAGCCTCTCCGTTGTGCTTCACAAAATCGGCTTTTTGCCCGATAAGTGTGGCATACAAAGGAGCTTCTACGCTATCAATAAGTTTGGATATGACAAACCAATTTTCTTTTTTACAGTAATCGCTTGTTTTTATTTGTTGCAAATATTCGTTTGCCACCTGCTTGAAAGTAGATTTTTCGTCGGCCAACTGCAATGCTTGCAAGTAGGCAAACAATTCCTTTTTGCCCCGTTTGCCGTTGTTGTATGCTTTTTGAGTGCCGGCAAGCGATGTTTTGGAGCTGAGTGCCAACATCACATCGAGTTTGAACTCCGGCAACTTTTTACCGCCTATTATGCGATGCACTACATCGCCATCGGCATCGAGCACCAAAAAGTGAGCAAAGGTTTTGATGTTGTAACGCTCCGCCAACGCTTTATTTTCGCGTTTGCTTACGTCCACAAACAGATTTACAAAGGTTTGATTCATATAGTCGGCAAAGGCTTGGTCGGAAAAAACGTGTTTGTTCATTCCGTGACAAGGTATTGCCCAATCGGCAAAACAATTGAAAAAGATGAGCTTTTTCCGGGCTTTTGCCTGCACCAGTGCCTCTTCCAACGAGTAAACATAGTTTAATTTTACATCGGCTTTTACTTTGTCGCCATACATACTTTCGCCTTGCTGAGCGTGCAGCGGCAATGCCAACATCAGGCAGAAAAGTATGCCTATTGATTTCAGTATTCTGCTGTAATTCATCGTATTATATTTTTTAGGATTGTCTGCAAAAAATAGAGGAACGCTAAAATACCGCTTCCACCAAAGGGATATAAAGATGGTGTGTATGTTAGTATTCCTCTGTAAATTAGTTATTTATACACTTCATTGAACATCTTTTACGCAACGTACACTGTAAAGTACCGGACGGTAACCTGTGGCAAGACGACTGGGACCTCGCCAAACTTTGTCGTTAAATTCGCTATTCATTCGCACCATTGCAAATTGCGTGGAATCCTTGTCGTAATAGTGGGTAGCTGTCCAGAAATACCAATTTTTATGCAAATTGGTGTACGAGTCGCCACTTTCGTGGGTGTAGTTGTTGCAACCGGCTTTCACCGCCTCGAACCCGGAACCACCGCCTACACTCAACAAAGTTGCCAGCCCCTCGCCTCGCCAGGCTGTATTGTTGTTTGCTTCCGTTTCGGAGAGTCCAAGTGCTTTTTCCAGCTTCAGCCAATCTTCATCGGTGGGCAAACGCCATCCTTTGGGTACTGCTTGCAATGCCCCTTGATAGCTGTACAAAAATCCGTATCGGGCAACGTATCTGCCGTTGGTACGCTCGGCAAGCTCGAAACTTTCGCGTCCCACTCTGGCACGCACTTCGGGTATTTGCGAAAAATAATGCAATCTTTCGGTGAGTACGGTCTCGAACTTGGGCCAAAACCTTTTCAGAATGTCCCGAATTTCCTTTAGCTTCATCATCTGGCGTTCAAAAGCCTCCAACCAGCTTTCTATCTGTGGCACCCCCGACTCCATTCCCCACGGCATTTTTATAGGCCAGCCTTCGTACTGAGGGTCGTTGGCTATCTCTCGGATTATTGCGGCCACATCGGCATCGGCAGGCACTATGGTAGAAGCCGGTATTTTGGCTTCTCCCCACGTGTATGCTCCATCCAAACTATATCCGTTGGGTGCGTAACGCAGGTTTTCTGCCATCCATATCTGGTTGCCTATCTGCACCGTTTTGTAGATGTTGCTATCTCGCTCGTCCAAAAAGTCGGGAGAGGGCTTCACTATGTTTTTGTCGAACTGCAATTGTCGTGATTCCTGCTCATCGCCACAAGCAACAAACAGAATGACCGACAAAGATAATATACTGTAAACAAGATATTTATTCATACTTCGTTTGCTTTTATTCGTTTGTATGTTCCGTTATTCCGTTGTAATTTAAGTCCACTTGCAGAACGTTTGTGATGTACTTGGCCAGAATGTTGTACTTCTCCATCACCAGGGGCAGATGTCCGTAGCGTTGCTTAAAACCCTGTTCGCCCAAAAACATTATTGCCTCAACAAAGAACTTGCAATCTTCTTCCAACGATTTTGGCGAACCGGAGGTAACACGATGCTCGCCCCTGATAAAGCCATAATTGCCAATTTCCTGCAACATTGCCTGGCGAATGGATTCGGCTTGCTCGCGAGAACCCACCTCTTCTAACTTTTCGAGCATATCTGCGGCATCTTCGTTGTCAAAGGTTTCGTACGGAGGGTCGTTGAATAGAGAATTGGCCGTGATTGCCCAATTGAGCAACACCCACTTTGCCAAATTAGGGCAGTTGCCCAAATCGCTCCACCTCTGGCGATACCAAGCACTTTTGACAGCCTTTTCACCAAATTGTGCACACAAATCTTTGTTAGACGACACACGGTCGTACACCATGCTGCGGATGGTTTTGTTGATAACGTTATCGATTTCGTCATCAGAAATTCGGGCTATTTGCGACAATGCCAAGGTGCGATAGCCAACGTGATACAGCGGACGAGTTACCGTGCTGGGCGAACTGATGGTGAGCGTATCTGCCAACATTATGCTGAAAGGTCGCATCGGTTTGCTGGTTTTACTCAAATAGCGACGAGTTATCTTCAAGGCTCTCATCTGCAATCCTTTATCCGTGAGGTACTTGTACCGATACTTTATTTTGCCCTGATAGTCGGTGTACGACCAATTGAGGTCCACTGTCTCGTAACTGTACACAGGGTTTCCGCTTCGGTCGAAACTTTCTCTCTTCTTGATGGTATCGTTGAAAAATACAGGCACTCCAAAGTCCTTGTAAATGAGATAACGCTCGTGTTGAACGCTATCATCAGGTACATCTTCCACCACAAAGTCGTTTACGTACTGCACTTTGTGTGTAAGTTCCGGCTCCTCTTTGGCACACGCACAAAATGCTATACTCAAAGCCGATATATATAACAAACGTTTCATAACTATCTATCGTTAAATGTTTTAAGTTGTTTAATTTTCTGTCGGATTATCTTCTGCCTTAGGGGCAGTAGGCAATATCACAATGGCATCGCGTTTGTCGCGAGCATTGTTGGGCATCGGCACTTTGTCGAACTCCAAAGCTCGCTTGGGAATAGCAAACACGTAAGCAGGGTCGCCTGCGGGCAAGGAATAATAAAGTGTGGTTACAAACTCGTTATCGTCGCTAAACACATTGTAGGTGTGAACAATTTCTTTGCTAAACGGATATTGCTTGTTCACGGCATAACGGCGGAGGTCGAACCATCGATGCCCCTCAAAACACAACTCCCGACGTCGCTCGTTGCGAATTTCTTGCAACAGTTGCTCTCCGGAATAGGTCTTATCTTGGTAATAATGAATGCGTTCCCTGCGAAGTTGCGAAAGCACTACATTTGCGTCGTTTTCCCTGCCACCCTGCATTGCACACGCTTCAGCAGCATTGAGGTATGCTTCCGCCATCCGCAAAGCCCAGCCGTCCGAAATATGGTTAAGTTCCAATCCTCGCTGATATTTGTTGGTCAAACGAACGCTGTCGGTAGAGCCATTGATGGCAAAAAATGTACTTTTGCGAACGTCATATTCATCATAGAGGTCGTACAAGTTGCGAGTTACACAAAAGTCGGAAGCTGCTCCCGTAAGCGAGAAATTCAGGTTGGATGTAGCCACGTAATTTGCCCCCTGCGAAAAGATAATTTCGGTCAATCCCCGCTTCAAAAACGGCTCCTCCGGCTTGAAAGAAGCTATGGTAGCCAATGCAAAGTGCGGACTACTCATCACCTTACGAGCCTCTATTTCAGCCTTTTCCCAATCTTGCATGTACAAATACACCCTACTCAACAACAATGATGCCGCCTCTGCCGAAGCCCGATGTAAACGGAATCGGGCATTTTGCGGGCTGATGGTAAGGTGTTCCTGTGCCACAAGCAAGTCAGCAACCACTTGATTGTAAACCTCTTGCACCGAAGCTCGTGAAAACTGGGTAGGTTTGCTTTTGTCGTATTCTACGTGCGGAGTCAGCTTCAAAGGCACACAAAGGTCGGCTGAAGCCGTTTCGGGGTCGTAGGCTTTACCGTACAGATTTGCCAGGGCAAAGTAAAACTGTCCCCGCAAAAAGTAGGCTTCACCCTTCACGCGATGATATTGTTTTTTCTCGTCATCCGTGCTGCGAGGCATTTCGTCGATGATGTCGATGATATTATTTGCGTGAGCAATATGTCTGTAAAGCGTATTCCACGTGCCATCGTCTTCTATATAAGATGTTCCGCCGTAATTGTAACGCACATCCTGCTGCCAAGCAAAATAACCAAACATGGGCAACAACACACGTCCCCACGCTTGCGAACCCACTTTCCCTTTTTCGGCAGTACCCGTAGTGTTAATATCGTCGTCCAACAGATTTACGAAACCGTAAGTGCCGGGCGACATACCGTATTCCACTTTGTGGCTACGCAAATACACGCTACCTATCAGCAACTCGTCCAAATGTTGCACATTTTTTGCCACTACCAAATCTTGCGAATATTCGTCCAAAAAATCGCTACACCCCACACTGCCGACTGCCAGTACTCCTATGCCTATGTATTTCAATAACTTATTCATTTTCATCGTCTTTTTTCTGTTTGATAACCATTCTTTCTTTTTCCCGCACACTCTTTTTTTTAGAAAGCTACACGCACACCCAACGTGTACGATGGACGCAACGAAAGTGCCGTATTGATAGAAAATCCGCTTTGTGTGGGGTCTTGCCCGTCAAGCTCTTTCGACTTCAGGGTGAATACATTAGTTACCGAAAAATCGAACCCTAAATTACTGATAGGCAACGAACGCAGCTGCTTTGCCGTGAACTGATAACGAAGCGATAACTGCGACAAGCGGAGGTAATCGCCCGGAACCACACGTATGTCGGCGTGGTCGTACATCGACCAATGGCTTTTGGCAAAGGTTTGAAAGCCTCTTGCTCCTGCTCCCCCGATGGTGGACCAATGGTAACGATAGTCGGCCCATTCAGGGTCTCGCAAGCTGAGCAAAGCCGGATAGTTGGTGTACTTTTCATCTCCGGGATGCAACCAACGCTCTGTAAACTCCTTCCGCACATTATTCTCGGAACTCACTCCGTTCATAATGTTTTCGTACAAAGCAAATTTTCGTATTTTGTTACCCAAACTATAATTGAAGTTAGCATTCAGCGTCAGCTGTTTCCATCGCAAGGAACTGGATACCGACCCCGTAAGGTAAGGCTCGCGACTGCCTTTGTCCACCAACAACATATTCATAATTTCACCCAAACTTTTCTTTTCCAACAGATAGCGACGGTCGCTGTAGTCGTCGAACATTGGTGTTCCGTTTCGAGGGTTCAAAC
>JBHBVA010000066.1:0-3477 GCA_041793355.1 Bacteroidota bacterium
GAAACGTATGGCAAGCCGATGCGTTTGTGTCTTATTTCAAGGCAGATGACTACAATGCCCGACTGTACAGTCGCGAACGGAACCTCACTTCCACGTTTTATATGCCGATGCTTTACAATCATGGTGTGCGGGGTTCGCTTGCCGGGCGGTGTAATATCCGTCCCAATTTGAGCCTTGCGGTGAAGTGCGGCATCAGCAAATATTTCGACCGCCAAAGTATCGGTAGTGGTTTGGAGCAAATAGATGCCAAGCACCGCATAGATGTGCTGACGCATCTGCGATGGGTATTTTAGTGTAATAGCAACAGAACACAATAAGCAGCAAACGAAAAACCTCCGCCTCGACTTTTCGCAAGCCGACAGGCGGAGGCACTATTTCACCCTTTTCTATTTTTCAAACGCAGGATATTGCCACAGTAAAACAATACCCTGACCTCAGCCCCCTGCGGGAAACGGGCAATGCAAAAACGCAGAGGGAGGGAATGTTTTTTTATTCTTTATTCGTTACTGAAGAGGCGAACTATATGAGAGTTAGTATTAAGGCCACCATAATGTATTCCACTTGCAGCAAGTATGCCTAGTAACGAGGAGTCGGTGGTTGTAAAATTCGTACCCAGATTGAGCTCACTATGTGCTAAATTTGGATGCTTGTATCCTGTCATAGGTATTATTTTTGTAATAACGTTTGTGGCTTGGTTCCACCACGTTTCGTTGGATATGGTGTTAATATCTCCGCTGAAGGCACTACCCAGCCTTACAGCTTTTATCACCACACGCTTGCCTCCACCCACGGGGTTATCTTCGGCAGAATACCTCCACGCCGAGGTTAGATGCGTATAATCTTTGCTTGTGGTGCTTCGCTTGTAACGTAGTCCGTAGGTAATATTGGCTGCGTATTTATAATCGGCATATACCGTACCCGACAACTGTTTCACCTGCACTACTTCGGTGTTATTGAGTGCATTCCCGCTGCTGCTGTTAAACAAAATGACAGATCTGTCGCTTGTGCCAAATACACTTCTGATTTCCGACACATTAGGAATGTGATACGCTACTCCGCCGATGGTAGGAGTTAAAAAACTACGAGTGGCACCGTGGGTGTAAAAGCCCATATTGTTTCCTGTATTGGCATCGGTGGTAACAAATTGTACCGTGGTGTTGCTGTTGGCTCCTGCTTGTATATTCCTATCGGCCATATACTCCAATGGTAATTTGGTATTTGGTCCCTGTATGTCGATATATACGTAGTATGCCTTGTTACCCTGGAATACTCTGTTGGAATTTACAGGGAGCATTGTGTTGCGGTTGTATGCTTTATAGTCCAGCCCGGAGGTGCTGTTTACTACTTGGGTGGAAGCATTGCTTACCGTAACGCCACTTTTGGGCATCCCCCAAATAAGGGCGTGTCCCGTTTGATTGCTCGCTACGTTGTTAACTTTTATTTTGTAGCTTTTTGCCACTACGCCGGTGTTTGTGTGTTGCCACACTGCAGCCTGTCTGGCAACTACTTTGGCAGTGTAGTCGTTGGCTGCAACAGAGTAATTGAAGAATCCATCCCTGTCAATTGCATTGCTACTGATGGTAGTGCTGTAAGTTACGGGTTGCGTGGTTTTGTTAATGGTGTGTACGTGTATTAGCGTTCCTTGAGGTGTAAAGGTAAGCGAAGCTTTAGCAAAATCTTTGGTGTCAATATTCAGCTTTGTCCAAGGAAACGTCAGAGGCAAACGAATTTTGTTGGTAGCCAATAGTTTGTCGTCCACCGATGCCGAATACGTAAAATCTACAGATGTTTTGTCCGCCCGCAAAACTCCGCCACCTGCTACACCCGCTACGTACCATTCCTCCCCAAAATTCGGAATATCTCCGTTGGTGTTTTGTATGGTAACATTGGTATTCTTTTGTTTCAAAGTGATGCGTCCTTGCGAATCGCGAGCACCTACCGTCCAAGTGATGAGAGCGTACCCCACAAAAGATGCGTCCTTTTTGCGAAAAAAGGTGTGAGTATCCCACGTAGAACCTGCCTCCAGAAGCTTAGGTAGGGGAGTAGTTGTATTGAAAGCGAGGGCTTTAAGTTGGTCCTCCGGAATGACGACCTCTGCATTTAACGCTAAGGTTGTGATAGAACTTGCCGTATCGCTTTTCTCTGGTTGAGGAGTAAAGGGAGTAAGGCTTTCATTATCGCTACAAGCATAAAACGTGTGTGCTGCACTTGCAATAAGAACACTACTTATTACTGTCTTTAAAAATCTTTTTTTCATTTTTATTATGATTGGTTTTTGTGTTTAAAATTACGAGATTTTGAATTTAGAGTTCTCCTCCGTCGCCAAACTCACCAATGGTGGTTGAAGCTTCCGTTCCCGGATTGGATGTAAAGTCTCCTCCGTCGCCGAATTCACCGATGGTGGTTGAAACTTCCGTTCCCGGATTGGATGTAAAGTCTCCTCCGTCGCCAAATTCACCGATGGTGGCAGATAAACTTAATCCCGCTAACATATTCAGCCGAAGATGAGTTGCGTATGCGATTGCTGATAGTGGAATATAATTTTCTCTTTTTTGCATAATATAGATATAATTGTGTGTTCTTATTATTGTGCCGTATTATCTTCATTCTCCTCGTCTTGCAGGATAAGTTCAAAGGGCATTGTCCTTTGTGAACCCAATTATTGTTTTCACAGAGTAGAAACTCCTACGCTCGGCATATTTGCAAGCAAGCTTGCTCTCTGCTCTCGCTTAAACGGAGCTTTGCACGAGCTCAAAAAGTAATCAAAAACGCCCCCGCTGTGCTTTTGCTATGGCTATCAAATAGCTAATCGGTGTCGATGTCAGCAAAAGTCGCTGTCGCTCCGTCTCGACATCTGCCACCGCTGTACGCCATTTGCCACGCCGCAAAAGCAAGGCGGAGATTTTCCTCTTTCCGTTTTTCCTGAAAAGGAAACGTCTTTTTCCGCCGATGGAATTTTACTTTTCCGCTAAAGAGTAAGGGGCCTTTTTCTTTCCCCGCCGGGGGAGCTTTTTTAGAAACGGCGTGCAAAGCAAAAAAAAAAAACGTCGGGCCAAATTTGACCTGACGTTTAACGGAATTTTAACGTTTTAAAGGGGCTCTTTTTTTTAATAGAAAAAGCGACTTCACTCTTGAGGAGTAAGCCGCTTTTTTATGATTTTGTTTTTCCTTACTTGGCGTAGCTCACGGCACGCGTTTCGCGAATAACGGTTATCTTTACCTGACCGGGATAAGTCATCTCATCCTGAATCTTCTTGGCTATTTCGGCAGACAATCTTTCACTTTCCACATCGCTTACTTTTTCGGCACCTACAATCACACGCAACTCGCGACCGGCTTGTATAGCGTATGTTTTAAGCACGCCCGGATACGACATTGCCAACTGTTCCAAGTCGTTCAAACGCTTGATGTAGGCTTCCACAATCTCGCGACGTGCACCAGGACGTGCTCCCGATATAGCATCGCACACCTGCACGA
>JBHBVA010000067.1:0-5315 GCA_041793355.1 Bacteroidota bacterium
TTGAGTTTATGATCGGTACGATAGGGAGGAAGATAATGCACCGTCTGACCACTTGCCAAACATTTGTTGAGGTATCCGGCAACGGCATCAGCCGGTTGCACCTGTTCGATTCCTACTGCCCGGCAACGGTCGCTAAGCGAGGGTTGCTCGCCCATCCACACTATTGCATCGATGGATAATTCATCGCCGAAAACAATTTCTCGCCCCTCGTCCAAGTCGATAATTGCCGAGAGTCCCGCCGCCGAAATTCCAAAATAGTAGAGGAAAGTGGAATCCTGACGGTAACGAAACGCATTATCCTCATAATTAAGCCCTTGCTCGTCGTTCCCCAAAAAGAGGAGAACACCCGACTGCATATTTTGTCGCAACACTTGGCGACGCTTCACATATATCTCTTTTTCGAACATTTTGATTGTAATGAATATTTTATTTATTTATTTTTTTCGTATGGCAAAGATAGCGGAATACGCTCAATGCTCCGTTTAAAGGGAGTAGAAACATTTAAAAGAAAAACAAGCTACTCTCGCAAATACGAAATATAGTATTTCTGCACGCGTTTGGACAGAAGCTCGATGTTCAGCATATCCGATGCTTCGGCAATGTCTTTGATGTCGCCGTTGCCAAACAGAATGTCGATGCTGTCTTCTTGCTCCTTATACATATTGGTAGAAATAGACGACGACAGTACAAAATACGATGCCTCGTAGGCGGTGATGCCGAATTTTTGCACAAAGTACTCAATCAAGGAATTTTCTCTTTCGGGGGCGAATGGTTCGCTGTCCACCTCTATTTTGAAGATGTTCCGCTCCACAATGGCACGACTCAAAGTGGATAGCACCACATCGCTGTGTTTGCTCCACACCTTCAGCGAACACCATATATCGTTGTCGTCCAGCTCAATGAAGTGCTGCAAGGCTTCGGGCTGCGAGCGAAACACGTGTTTGGTAACTTCGTTTTGCAGAAAGTATTGCAGGGCAGGCGAGGCAAACAGAGATTCGCCTTGCAAAGTCAGCTCTTTAGCTCGTTTCAACGCATTGGTGAGCATATGCTCTGCCGCTACCGCTGTTTTGTGCAGATACACTTGCCAATACATCAATCGGCGTGATAGCAAAAAGTTCTCGATGGAGTAGATGCCCTTGCTTTCCACCACCAATTTGTCGTGGCGAACATCCAGCATTTTGATGATGCGTGCCGACCCGATATTGCCTTCCGTAACACCTGAAAAGAAGCAATCTCGCCGTAGGTAGTCCAATCTGTCCACATCCAGCTGACCGCTAACCAACTGGTGAAGAAATTTTTTGGGATGCCGTTTCGTAAAAATATCTATGCACACGTTCAAGGCTCCGTTCAGCTCCTTGTTGAGTAAGTCCATCAGCATCAGCGAAATTTCTTCGTGATGCACATCTTTCACGATGGTATGTTCCAGTACGTGCGAAAAAGGGCCGTGTCCCACATCGTGAAGCAGGATACATGCCAATGCACCATCGGCTTCGTCGGGCGAAATGTCGTGTCCCTTTGCCCGCAACACTTTTATAGCCTCGTCCATCAGGTGCATTGCCCCTATGGAGTGGTGTTGGCGGGTATGTTGGGCTCCGGGATATACAAACGATGCCAGCCCCATCTGTTTGATGCGTTGCAAGCGTTGCACGATGGGATGCTTTATCAGCTTGTAAATAAAGTCATTGGGTATAGTGATAAACCCAAATACGGGGTCGTTTATTATTTTGCGTTTTGTTTCCACAATGGCGAAAAGTTTAGCGTTTTCAAGTTCTTCAAACATCGGCACACTCCACCCCGAACACACGACAAGCATTTTGCGTGGTGATGCGGGCAACTTCTTGGGGTGAAAGCCCAAACACGTCTGCCAATTGATTGACTATGAGCGAACAGTGAGCAGGCTCGTTTCGTTTGCCCCTAAACGGTGCAGGTGTAAGGTAGGGAGCGTCCGTTTCCACTACGATACGTTGCAAATCGGCATTTTTCAGCACCTCACGCAACCCTGAATTTTTGAACGTAACCACCCCGTTGATACCCACGTACAGGTTGGGCATCGACAAAATTTCGTCCAGTTCGTCGGCTGTTCCTCCAAAGCTGTGCATCACGGCAACAAGTTGAGGGTCTGCCATTTGACGTAGGCAGTCCATCGTTTGGCTATGAGCATTCCGGCTGTGGATTGAAACGGGCAATCCCAGCTCCTTTGCCCACTGCAATTGTTGTTTGAAGGCGGCGGCTTGCTCTTGAGCAAAGGTCGTGTCCCAATACAAGTCCATTCCCACTTCGCCTACCGCTACATATTTGCGTTGCTCAAAAAGCGGTCGCATCTGTGCCAGCACGTCCTGCCAGTCGTCCTTCACTTCGGTGGGATGCAAGCCCATCATAGGCAGGCACACACCGGCAAACTGCTCGCTCACGTTGTGCAAACGTTGGATGGATTGCAAGTCGATGTTGGGCATCAGAATATGCGTTACCCCTTTGCTGTGGGCATTGGCTATTATGGTAGCAATGTCGCCGTCGAAATCGGCGGTATATATATGCGAATGTGTATCAATTATTTTCATTCTTGCGAAATTTCTCGTTCGTTTTTCCGCAGGTAGTAAACAATGCCCCACTGCTTGCAGGCAGATAGCCGTTCGGCTTCGGGCAAGTGCGAAAAATGTTGCTCTATCTTGTTCCACATATCCTGCAACAGGTGGTCGACAGCAGCTCGTTTTTCCTTCAACCGCTCCTGATGACGATGAGTATCCTCCTGACTTTTCCGCTGGGCAAACAACGCATCCTTAAATTGCGAAACAAGCACCTCCACGCGGGCAATAGACGGATTGTACAGCGGTGTTCCCCCTTGTATCTTCCGCAGATTTTCGCCCGAAACGATGCGTTCGCCCCATTCCAATACCTGCTCGGCGGTGAGCATTTCGGGTACGTTGTATGCCGCTATGTCCAATCCGTACAGAGGTTTCAGCTCCGCCTTTATCTCCTTGCGGATAACCGCCAGATTGAGTACCTGAATGAAGTGCGAAACGTACATCTTGGTGTCGCGAAACAGCCGTTGCAGGCTCTTGCTCTTTTGCACTTGCAGGCGGTGAGCCTCGTTGTAGTGGCTGTGCAGACGCACAAATTCGGCAAGCATTGCTTGCACGGTGTGCATAGAAATTTTTACGTCCGCTCCGTTACCTGCACATAGCTCGGTCAGAGCCATTTGCATAGCTCTGATACGTCCGGCATCGGTGTTGGGCAATCGGCGATAGGGCATCGGTGTAGCAGGCTTTTGCGTGTGCGTATTACAATTGGCGTTGGTTCAGTCCCGATGCTAATTGTCGCAACACCTCTTTATCTTCCTCTCGTGCCGACACTTGCCCCAGCAACTGCAAAGCCTTACTGTGGTAGTGCTGTATACGTTGTTCTGCCAACTGCCTCAAGCCCAATCGATTGTAAATATCGGTAACAGCACACACTTTTTCTGCCCGTTCAAAGTCCGTTCGGGCTATCCAAGCCAGCAGTTCGGGACGTGCTTTCTCGTCCTGCAAGGCGTTGATAAGCAGAAATGTTTTTTTATTGTTGCAAATATCACCACCTATCGCCTTGCCAAAAGTGCTTTCGTTGCCGTACACGTCCAAAAGGTCATCTTTCAGCTGAAAGCCCAAACCAATGTTGATACCGAAGTCGTACAACAGTTTGGCATCCGCAGGCTCGGCATCTGCCACCATAGCCCCCAATTGCAACGAACAGCCCAGCAGTACTGCCGTTTTCAGGCGAATCATTTCGATGTATTCCTCCTCCGTAACGTCCGTGCGAGCTTCAAACTCCATATCCATTTGCTGACCACAACACACCTCCGTAGCCGTTTGGTTAAACAGACGGAGCAGGGCTGGCAAATGTTGCGGAGCATTTTTCGCCATCAGGTGATATGCCTCTATCAGCATGGCATCGCCCGATAGCACCGCCGTGTTGTCGTCCCACTTTTTGTGTACGGTAGGTTTTCCGCGTCGCATATCAGCCTTGTCCATAAGGTCGTCGTGCAATAGGGTGAAGTTGTGAAACACCTCCATTGCCATGGCCGTAGGCACAGCCTTGCGGTAGTCGCCTCCCATCAGTTCGCACCCTATTAGCGTCAGCACAGGGCGGATACGCTTTCCTCCCAACGACAGAATGTAGTTTACCGGAGCAAACAAGGTAGGTGGTGGCGTGTCGAAACGCAGATTTGTCACTTCGGTATTTACGATGTCAATCAGTGCATTTATGTTGTGCATTGCTTGTCTATTTTTTGTTATTGGTTTCTCTAAAAAAACAGTCGGTACAAAAGTAAGCATTTTATTGCGGGTGCGGAAATTTGTTTGCTTTCCACTTGTCTTTCCTGTCCCTGAGATTGAAAATATACACCATAAAACCAAACACGTTGTAAAGCAAGGTAAGATACATTGAAGGGTGCGATTAACAATGCCTGAAAATTTACACAATAAGCAGAAGATTACTACCTTTGCAGTGTATGTTTTGAAAATGAAAGATTTATGTTAGAAAGAGTGAGAAATCTGAGAAATAGGTATAGAACCGCTACAGATGAAGAAAAAAAGCAAATAGATGCAGAAACCCAAGCTCTACAAGAAGAGGATTTAGAGGCTTGGCAAGATGCTATGTTGAAATGTATGAAAGAAACCAATAAAGAACTTTCTAATATTCTTGTAAGAGAGCAACTTAATGAAATTTTGCCATATATATCCATCTCCACTATTGCTAAAAATTATTTCGGGAAAAGTAAAGCTTGGTTTTACCAAAGGATGAACGGCAATATCGTAAATGGTAAACCTGCACAATTTACCGCCGAAGAAATTGAAAAACTTAATTTTGCTCTGCAAGATTTGAGCAAAAAATTAAGCTCAATAAAAGTAGTTTAATGATGTTTTAACTACGCTCTGCTCGGTCTTTTAGATGGAGCTTTTTCTTTTACCACAGGCGACGCTTAGCGGGTTCATCCGGGTAGTGTCCCCAAAAATACAATAACACATTATTTTTGGGCAAGCTGTATTACCTCTACCAAAATAAAATGGGTGCTATCCGGTAGAATAACACCCTTCTATTTCTCAATCAACTGATAATCAACAATAAATCACTCTATCTTGTCGTCCAAAACAAAATTTTGCTTTTCCCCTTTGGGTGAGCGGTGAAACATCAATCCGAGCATCATCACAAAAATGGAGATGAACATTACCTGCACAATCATCGACTGATTGAAAAACGGAAGTCTGTCTTCCGGTAGTATAGAGAGAAACAAGAGGATGGAAATGAGTCCGCGAGGAGCAACGGTAGTAAGAGGGAACAAA
>JBHBVA010000068.1:0-5153 GCA_041793355.1 Bacteroidota bacterium
ACGGCCGACAGGTTGCACATCTTGGTTACGATGGCACTCAGCGAGGCATCGTAAGCACCCAACACGTTTAGTTGCAGGGCATCTTTGTTCGGAATGTTGCGTTGCAGGCGGATGGTTCGCACACCGGCTATAATTTCTTTGGCTACCTCAAATTTCGATAGCAAAGCCTCGTCCCATTGCTTGTTTTGGGGTTGCAGTGCCACCATAATGCTTTCGCCGTCGGCACGCTGTTGCAGTGCTTGCCACAGCTCTTCGGTGATGAAGGGCATAAAGGGGTGCAACAAACGAAGCAAGGCATCGAAATAGCCAAGTGTAGCTTGGTAGGTGGTGCGGTCGATGGGTTGTTGGTAGGCAGGTTTCACCAGCTCCAGGTACCACGACGAAAATTCATCCCAAAACAGTTTGTAGATGGCCATCAAAGCCTCCGAAAGGCGATATTTGGCGAACAAGTCGTCCATTTCGGCAACTGTTTTTGCCAAAATGCCATCGAACCATGCCACAGATGCTTTTGCTGTTTCGGATTGCTCAATATCAGCCACTTGCCAGCCTTTTACAAGGCGGAAGGCATTCCATATCTTGTTGTTGAAGTTACGACCCTGCTCGCACAGAGCCTCATCAAAAGGAATATCGTTGCCTGCGGGTGCCGTCAGCAACAAGCCCATACGCACACCGTCGGCTCCGTATTTGTTCATCAGGTCGATGGGGTCGGGCGAGTTGCCCAACTGTTTCGACATCTTTCGGCCCAATTTGTCCCGCACGATGCCTGTAAAATACACGTTTTTGAAGCAGGGTTCGTGGCGATATTCGTAGCCTGCCACAATCATACGAGCCACCCAGAAGAATATAATATCGGGGCCCGTAACCAAATCGTTGGTAGGATAGTAATATTGTATCTCTTTGTTTTCGGGATGATTGATGCCGTCGAATACGGAGATGGGCCAGAGCCAACTTGAGAACCATGTATCCAGGCAATCCTCGTCCTGACGGAGGTCGTCGGCAGTGAGGTTGGGATGGATGCTGCGAGCTTCTTCCAACGCTTTTTCGGCTGTTTCTGCCACCACAAATTTGCCGTCGGGCAAGTAGTAGGCCGGAATGCGGTGTCCCCACCAAAGTTGTCGCGATATGTTCCAGTCGCGGATGTTCTCCATCCAGTAGCGATAGGTGTTTTTGAACTTTTCGGGAACAAACCGTATTACGTCTTCCATCACGGCATCGAGGGCAGGTTTTGCCAGCTCCTCCATTTTCAGAAACCACTGGGTGGATAGTTTGGGTTCGATAGGAGCATTGGTACGTTCGGAGCAGCCCACTTTGTTGGTGTAGGGTTCCACTTTTTCCAGCAGATTTTTTTCGTTCAGCTCCTGTTCTATTTCCGTACGCACCACAAAGCGGTCTTTGCCCTCGTAGTGCAGTCCGTGTGTGTTTAGCGAGCCGTTGTCGTGAAAAATATCAATTTGTTCCAATCCGTATTTTTCGCCCAGCACGTAGTCGTTCACATCGTGAGCCGGTGTTACCTTCAGGCACCCCGTACCAAACTCTGTGTCCACATATTCGTCTTCTATAACGGGTACGATGCGGTTAACGATGGGTACCACCAGACGTTTCCCACGCAGGTGGGCTGTTTTTTCGTTGTTGGGGTTGATGCACACTGCCACATCGCCAAAAATGGTTTCGGGGCGAGTGGTGGCTATCACGGCATAGCCGTCTTCGCCCTCAATGCGATAGCGGAGGTAATACAATTTGCCGTTGTGTTCCTTGTGTATCACCTCTTCGTCCGACAGTGCCGTTTTGGCTTCGGGGTCCCAGTTCACCATCCGCACACCTCTGTATATCAATCCCTTGTTGTACAAGTCCACAAATACTTTGATAACGCTTTCCAAGCGTTTTTCGTCCATCGTAAAGCAAGTTCGTTGCCAGTCGCACGAGGCACCCAGCTTTTTCAGTTGCTCCAATATTATGCCTCCGTGTTTGTGTGTCCAGTCCCAAGCGTGTTTCAAAAACTCGTTGCGGGTGAGGTCGCTTTTTTTGATGCCTTCGCTTGCCAGCTTTGCCACCACTTTGGCTTCGGTGGCTATCGAGGCGTGGTCGGTGCCGGGCACCCAGCAAGCATTTTTCCCCTGCATTCTGGCACGTCGCACCAAGATGTCTTGTATGGTGTTGTTGAGCATATGCCCCATATGCAGAATACCGGTAACGTTGGGGGGCGGAATCACAATGGTGTACGGTTCGCGTTCGTCGGGTTCGGAGTGAAACAGGTTGTGTTTCGTCCAGTAGTTGTACCACTTGCCTTCTACATCGGCGGGGTTGTATTTGCTTGCTATTTCCATCTTTATCAATATTTTCTTTCAACGTGCAAAGGTATAAAAAAAGCCATAAGTGGAAAATAGTGGACAAAAGCACTGCTTGCCAACTTTTTTATTGAAGCAACATAAGCTGATGTTTTGTTTTTTTACACTCTTTTTCCAGCAGTTGTTAGTTGAAATACCTGATAAATCTTTAACTTTGCAATCTATTTTTATTAAACGTCAAATTTCAAACACTTAAATCATTTATGAGAAAAGTACTTTCTACTCTCGTACTTGCAGCTGTGGCAATGGTTGCAACTGCTCAAAACGTGCAATTACATTACGACCTTGGTAAGGATAGAGGCTATCCCACTGCTACTGTAGAGTTTTTTAAACCCGATGCGTGGGGTTCTACTTTCTTCTTTGTGGACTTCGATTTGAACGGCGATAAGAGTAATATGAACTTGTCGTATATGGAGATTGCACGCAATTTGAAGCTTTCCGAAAACTTCCCCGTGCAACTGCACCTCGAATACAACGGTGGTTTGTGGGCAAATGCAGGTTTCGGCGGTGCTATCCCCAACTCGTATCTTGTGGGTGGATATTACGACCTGAAAATCACCAATGGCTTTACGCTGGGTACAATGCTGGCTTACAAACACATACAAAACTCTAATAAGTCTGCCAATTTTCAGTTTACAGGCACTTGGTTCAAACCATTTGCCAAAAATTTCCTCTTCACCGGATTTGTGGACTTGTGGTCGCAAGAGTCGCCCACAAGCGATGGCAGACAATTAGTTTTTCTCACCGAACCTCAGCTTTGGTACTCGCTGGGTAAAAACTTCAAGGTAGGCACCGAAGTAGAAATCAGTCGCAACTTTGTGTCGCAAGATAAATTTCAAATCAATCCCACACTGGCCGCTCGCTGGGATTTTTAATAAAAAGAGATAAGTAGCACAACAAAAGCAAAATTATGTTAGAAAAATTTTTCAACTTGTCGGCTAATAAAACGACTATCCGCACCGAAGTCTTTGCCGGTATCACTACGTTCATGACTATGGCGTACATTCTGGGTGTAAACCCGGCCATTTTGGGCGATGCCGGAATGGACAAAGGTGCCGTATTTACGGCAACAGCCTTATCCGCCATTGTGGGAACATTGGTGATGGCTCTCGTGGCCCGATTGCCTTTCGCATTGGCACCCGGAATGGGGTTGAATGCCTTTTTTGCCTACACCGTAGTGCTTGCAATGGGCTACTCGTGGCAATTTGCCCTCACTGCCGTACTGTTGGAGGGTATCATCTTTTTGCTACTCACTGCCTGCAACGTCAGAGAGATGATAATCAATGCCATACCCAAAAACGTGCGACTTTCCATCTCGGTGGGTATCGGTTTGTTCATCGCATTCATCGGCTTCAAAAATGCGGGTATTGTTGCACAACATCCTGTTACATTGGTTTCGTTAGGCGACTTGTCCAGCCCTGCCGCACTGCTCTGTTTGCTCGGCATCCTTGTTACGGGTGTTCTGCTGGTGCTGAAAGTGCGTGGAGCATTGCTGTTGGGTATTTTGGCAACTACCATTGTAGGTATTCCTCTGGGGCTTACCATTTTGCCTGATAGCCACAACTATCTTTCACTACCGCCTTCTATCGAGCCCATTTTCTTCCAATTCGAGTTCGATAAAATATTTACCGTAGATATGGTGGTTGTGTTGTTCACTTTCCTTTTTGTGGATATGTTCGATACCGTTGGAACACTTATCGGAGTATCTACACGAGCAAAAATGACTGACGAGCACGGCAATATTCCTCGTGCCAAAGAGGCCTTGTTTGCCGATGCAGTGGGAACCACAGCAGGAGCAATGTTGGGAACCAGCACCGTAACCACCTTTGTGGAAAGTGCAGCGGGTGTATCCGAAGGCGGACGCACCGGATTAACGGCATTGGTAGTGGCAGGATTGTTTGCATTATCGTTAATATTTGCCCCTGTATTTTTGATGATTCCGGCAGCGGCTCTTTCGCCCTCGCTCATCTTGGTAGGTTTGTTTATGATGTCGCCCGTGAGGGAACTCGACCTTGACGACTATACCGAAGCTATTCCGGCTTTTCTCACCGTAATATTGATGCCTTTGACATACAGCATTGCAGACGGAATTATTTTTGGATTGCTATCGTATGTGTTGCTTAAACTGTTCACAGGCAAAGCCAAAGCACTTTCTCCGCTGATGTATATCTTGGCGGTGCTGTTTGCCGCCAAGCTGTGGGGTAGTACTATTGCAGGCTGGTTCTAAATCATAAAAAAATCAGTCTATACAAAAAGAAAAGTCGAGGATAGAAAACTTTATCTTCGGCTTTTTTAGTAAAACAAGAAAAGAAAAATATCAAAACTTCATCATCGTTCTGCAAAATACACTATCTTTGGCAAATGTATATGAGTGTGCGACATACACTTCAACAGCCAAAAAGCGTAACAAATTATAAAACAGATATTTATCAATTATCAAAAAAACAGTTATTCTTATGAAGAAATTATTCGCACTAGCAGCCCTTGTTGCTGCATCGCTGAGTGCTTCAGCTCAAAAATCGGGTATCGAATGGGGACTGAAAGGTGGATTAAACCTTTCGGATATTCAAGTAAAATCGGCAGAAAGCATGGGGCAAAAGCTCGGCTATCATTTAGGATTAACGATGGACGTTCCTCTCTCTCGCAAAGTGTACTTTATGTCAGGGATAGAATACACTCGCAAAGGAGCCAAAACAAAATCTAATGTTACGAGCGGCTCCTTTAACGCCCACTACGTACAACTACCTTTACATTTGGGTATGAAGTTTCCTATGAAAGGCGATACCAAATTTGTGATACACGCCGGCC
>JBHBVA010000069.1:0-2958 GCA_041793355.1 Bacteroidota bacterium
ATACAAGAAATAATTGGTTGAATTACTGTGAATTAACTCGCTTGTGCCGATTGTCTTATCTTTCCCCGCCGGGGGAGCTTTTGAAGAAACGGCGTGCAAAGCAAAAAAAAAAAACGTCGGGCCAAATTTGACCTGACGTTTAACAGTATTTTAACTATTTTGGGGGAGAAAATTTCTCAATTTCGATTGCGACGGCCGGTGATAATACCGGATTATTCGTAGGGCGTAGCGTCGTATTGCTATATAGAGTCCGGATTTTTACCATCGCAAAATACAGGGTAAAAAAGGAGGCTGTACTCCTTAACTACACTTGCTGATGGAAGTAGCCTGCTTACCGCCGGCAGATTCCGAAAACGGCAGCCTCTCCAATTTTATCGTCATTTCGCCCCGATTAACTGTTTAGAAATCGGGGATAGCGTAGGTAGCATTTTTCATTACGGCTTCTACGTCCGAAATAGTGCCTGCAAAGGCACCATTGTGAGCTATTTTAAGGGTTGCCATAGCTGCTGCAAAACGTCCGGCTTCGTCTATAGATTTCCCGCGAGCCCGTTGATACAGATAGCCTATGGTGTACGTGTCGCCACAACCTGTGGCATCGGTTACTTGCGTGGGGCGATAGGCAGGGATAGGATAAAATTCTTTTCCGTTGTAGATGACCGACCCTAAGCTCCCCAGAGTAATAAGCACCTCGCGTACGCCCCAATCGTACAACTGCCGTGCAGCCGTCCGAATGTCGGCACTGCCGGTGAGTATCTCCATCTCTTGCTCGTTTACCTTTAAAGTATGGATGTAGCGTAGTGCCTCCGGCTTATTATGCCAATCGATGGCATGTACTTGCTGTTCACGCACTTCTCGCAGATAGCCTTGTGCATCCACCGAAACCAATCCCCGTTGCGAAAGCTCCTTCAGCATCTGTAGCGGAAAGTCGTCGGCAAGCAATGCTCCCAAGTGAAAGTAGGTGGCATCCACATTTTGCACCTGATGCAGGGCAAACGGGTCGGCTTTGGCAAGTACACGTTGGGTGCGATTGTCTTGATTTTCGCCATAAATATTTTCAAAATAAACCGACTTTCCCGACGTAGAGGCTTGTACGGCTACTCCTAAATTTCTTAACTCTTCCACCACCGGCATCTCGCTTTCGCCTAACGATGTAATCAACAAATAATCAACATCTTGAAAGTGGCGAATGGCGTGCGAAAAGTAGAACGACGTGCCACCGGGCATATACACAGTACGTTGCGGAGTAATCACTTTATCCAATGTGATGTGTCCCAAGCAACAAATATCGTATTTTGGCATTGTTTGTGTAATTATATACTAAAAAAAAGTTCAAAAAATCAATCTATCTCCAAAGTCATTCCGTCAAATGCAAAATGCACGTTTTCAGGCAATTGCAACTCTATCTCTGCGTGTAGCCCCACGTGATGATTCATATGAATGAAATAAGTATGTTTGGCTCCCACTTGGGCGGCAAACTCCAATGCTTGGGATACCGTTTGGTGCGATAGGTGTTCCTCCCAGCGGAGTGCGTTCACAATCAATACGTCCAAGTCGCATAATTTGGCTTGCTCTTGCGGAGCAATTGTTTTCATATCCGTGATATATGCCATCTTGCCTATGCGATACCCCAAAATAGGCAACTTATGGTGCATCACCTCAATAGGCTGTACCTCAATGCCTTGAATGTGAAAAGGAGCGTCGCCCACACCCAACAAATTAATTTGAGGCACACCGGGATATTTGTTTGCACGAAACATATATGCCAATCGGTTACGCAAGGCTTCTGCCGTGTTTCTGTTGGCGTACACCTCCACATCTTTTTCGCGAGTGAAAGGGCGGAGGTCGTCCAAACCACCTACGTGGTCATAATGTTCGTGTGTAAGTAGCACGGCATCAATCCTTTCCACCGGATAGCGTAGCATCTGCTCGCGGAAATCGGGCGAGCAATCTATCAAGATATTTACCTCGCCTATTTGTAGCAGAGCCGATGTTCGCAAACGTTTGTCACGAGTGTCCCCCGATTGACACACCTTGCACTTGCAACCAATTTCGGGAACGCCGGTGGAGGTACCCGTACCTAAAAAGTGGACTTTCAACTTATTATTGGCACTCATTTGTGGTTATTATCTCAAACGCAGCACATCGCCCTCTTCGGGTACGTACTCTCCGTCTTTTTTATTTAGGCGATACAAGTTTTTCACTTTCATTCCATACAGCTGGGAAATACTGTGCATCGATTCGCCCACTTTTACCTCGTGTTCGTAGTAAGGTTTGTCGGCCTTGCTTTTTTTCCGTTGGAAGTACACGATGTCGCCCTCGCTCAATGGGAAGCCTTCGGGCACTTCGTTCCACTTGTAAAGATTCTTGGCTTTAAAGCCAAATTCGTTGGCGATAGCCTCAAATGTATCTCCACGTCGGGCAATCACGTACACCAGTCCGTGTGTGCGGTAGGGCATATGCGGATTGGTAACAACCTGTTTTTCATTCTTTTGCTTCTTTTGTTTATCGTTTGCTTTTGCATAGGACGATGGTTTGTCCCACAAAAAAAGTTCGTAATCCTCTATGAGTTTTATCAACTTGTTTGCATACGCTTTGTCTGTTGCATAACCTGCTGTTTGCAAGCCTTTTGCCCAACCTTTATAGTCGGTTATTTCGAGGTCGAACAGACGGCGGTAACGAGCCTGTCGGGATAGAAATACTGCACGGTCTGCATACGAATCTTCCACCCTGTCATATTTGCGAAAACAGTCGTTGGGATTGTCATCTTTGGCATACACCCTGCCACCTGTCCACGAGTTGTGGCACTTGATGCCAAAGTGATTGTTCGACCGCCTTGCCAACTCGCTCTGACCTGCTCCCGACTCTAACAACCCCTGTGCTAAAGTGATGCTGGAGGGTATTTTATAAATTGCCTGATGTTCTTGTGCAATACTTCTGTGTCGTTGCACATATTCTTCG
>JBHBVA010000070.1:0-3523 GCA_041793355.1 Bacteroidota bacterium
ACGCTTCCAGCAACGAAATGCCTATCAAGGGCAATTGTGGAGGGGAGAATAAAATCAAATACGAGGGAGTGGAAAAACCGTAGGTGTCTGTAAAACAGGATGTTGTTGTATTACTACCGGCGTATTGTACACTTGCTCTATAATTTCTTTGCGAATCACTTGTTCCGGTGTACCTTCTACTACTTTTTTCCCGTCGGACAGTAGCAATAGCTTATTACAATAAGCAGAAGCCAAGTTGAGGTCGTGAATCACCATTATTACGGCAATATTTAACTTGGTAATCAGGTGTTTAACCAAATCTAATATTTGCAGTTGGTGCTGTATATCCAGTTGCGAGGTGGGTTCGTCCAACAGTAGCAAACGAGGTTCTTGCGTAAGAGCTTTGGCAATAGTTGCCATCTGACGTTCGCCACCGCTCAATTGGGATAGAGGCATATCCTGCAAGTGTAGCACCCCTGTCATCTGCATATATTGTTCGGCAATCTGATTATCGGTTGCACTTTCAAAAAACTGAAATTTTCGTCTGTACGGAAGTCGCCCCAACAAAACATATTCCTTTACGCTCATAGGTAAAGGTTCAATCAATTGGGGTACAACTGCCACATTTTGAGCTTTTTGCAAGCGAGAATAGGTTGTAAAATCTTCTCCATTGAAAAAAAAATTACCTTTTCTTAGCGGAAGGTCGCCCAATAAAAGTTTCAGCAATGTACTTTTTCCTGAACCATTGGTGCCAATTACACCTAAAAAATCTGTGCCACCGACCTCAATTGAAATATTTTGTACACAAAAACTCGGATATCCGCCACATAAATCCTTAATTACAAAGCTTATACCTTTCTTCATAAACTACATCTTGTTTCTCAATAAAAAGATAAATGTAATGCCTCCTACAATGCCGGTAATCACTCCCACCGGAAGCTCGTTCGGAGAGATAAGCGTGCGTGCCAAAACATCGCAAACAATGAGAAACAGTCCACCGGACCAAAAAGTGAACGATAACAACCACCGATAATCGGTACCGCAAAACCGTCGTACAGCGTGCGGAACCACCAATCCCACAAATCCGATAATACCTGCAACAGAAACGCAAAGTCCTGTAAGTATGGACGTAATGATAAAAAGTGTGCGTATGGTTTGTGTAACGTTTACACCCAAATGCGATGCTCCCGATTCTCCTAATCGCAAAGCATTCAGGTCGTTAGCAAACCAGTGGCTTGCGGCATAAAGTGAGAAGCTACCAATTACCATCAACGTAACAAGCCGGTGATTAGGCTCATCGAGCGAACCCATCGTCCAAAAAACAATGCTGTACATATCCTCCGCCGAACTGATGGAAAGCAGAAACATCAACAGCGAAGCACAAACAAAACTTACCATCACACCCGTTAATAGCATTTTGTTGATACTCAGTATTCTACCGGATGTTCCTAACAAGTAAACACACACAACGGTGAGCAACGCTCCGCCGAACCCCGCAACAGGGAGAAACAGACCGTTCCACCAAGCAATACCACCCAGCACAATGGTGGCGGCAACAGCCAAAGACGCACCACCCGATATGCCCAGCGTGAAGGGTTCGACCAGTGGATTGCGATAGATGCCTTGCAAAATACCTCCGGCCAAACTCAACGATGCTCCCACCGAAAATGCGAGTAGTAAACGGGGCAGGCGTAACTGCATCAATACATTGTGTTCCAAGCTATCAGGTGTATTCCAAATGCTCCATAAGTTGGATAGCGAAATTTCAACTTCTCCTGCAAGCAACGACCAAATGGCTGCAACTGCCAACAGTAACAACATCAGCAACAACCACAAATAAGGACGGGTAATTTTCATCGAAAAGAGGTTATTTTAAGCAATTGGCAATTATTTCCAACGTTTCGGCAAAAGTTACGGGGGTAGGCAAACAAGCTCGCTCCGAATCAATCAAAAATATTTTTTTACTCCTCACGGCCGACAATCGGGCATATTTCTGCCAATTTTTTTGCTCTTGCTCCCCAATTCCTCCCATCGTTGCGATGAATATCACATCCGGATTTTTTGCCAGCACAGCTTCACGAGCTACAACACCGCTTTTCAAGCCTGTAAAAGCATTTTTGGCACCCGCAAAAGCAATATAATCGGACATAAACGTGCCATCAATCACTGAAAAAATAGGATTCGCCCCCAGCTGAAAGAATATTTTACGGCTCTTTTGAGGTCTGTTTCTGACCTTGTTTACACGGGCATTGGCTTCTGCCAATACTTTTTTTGCCTGATGCGGCTTCCCGATGCGTTTTCCCAACTGCAAAAACTGAGAACATAATTCTGCATACGAATGCGGACTCGGATAGCTTTCTACTTTTACGCCCATCCTTTTCAGAGCAGCAATAGTTTCGGGCTTGGTAAGCGACGAAGTCAGCACCAAATCGGGCTTCAACGCCAGCACCTTCTCCACATTCACGTCTATAGCAGTTGCCACAACGGGAATGCTTTGCGAGGTTTTGCAATAAGATGTTTTCCCCACCAGAAATGCTTCAGCGTCCAGATATACAATATTTTGCGTAAGCGATGGCACAAGCGAAACAATTCGCATTGCAACAGCTTCATTTGCAAAGGAACACAGAAGCAATAAAAGTGTAATTATTTTTTGTTTTGTATTCATAATTTTGAACCCTTTTTTATACCCACAAAGGTACGGCAAACTATCGGCACCCGCAAACCGTTACTCCATTTTAGGCTTTGGTATAGCCGGTTCGAACCTTACAATATTTTTTACTCGTTTCGGTACTTCTGTCCGCAAAAAATATTACCTTTGCACCGCTTTTTATGTTCCGTGTGATGGGAAATAGGGGCAAACTTATTTTGAGTAACACATTTAATAATTAAAAGAAAATGAAAGTATTTAGCTTGAGCGGTTCGTCAAGAACCGACCTTGGCAAAAAAGCAACCAAAGCTTTGCGTCAAGAAGGTAGCGTACCTGCAGTAATTTACGGTGATGATAGCAAAACAGCTACTCATTTCGCAGTGAAAGCGAGCGATGTTCGCAAACTTATCTACACGCCCGAAATCTTCTTGGTGGACTTGACCATTGACGGTAAACCTTGCAAAGCTATTTTGAAAGATTTGCAATTTCACCCCGTAACAGATAGCTTGTTGCATATCGACTTTTTGCAAGTATTTGAAGATAAGCCTATTGTGATGGAAGTGCCTGTAGTACTTGATGGCTTGGCAGAAGGTGTGAAAGCAGGGGGTAAATTGTCGTTGGACAGCCGCAAACTGAAAGTGAAAGCTTTGTACAACAACGTACCCGAAAAACTTCACATCGATGTTACAAACTTGGCTTTGGGCAAATCTATCCAAGTGGGTCAGTTGGCTTTCGACGGATTGGAATTGCTTAACGCTAAAAATGCAGTGGTATGTCGCGTACAATTGACACGTGCTGCTCGTGGTGCTATGGCAAAAGCAAAATAATTTTGTTCGACAAATATTTTGTAGAAACCAAAAATGAAATACTTAATTGTGGGTCTTGGCAATATCGGTG
>JBHBVA010000071.1:0-3280 GCA_041793355.1 Bacteroidota bacterium
CAAGATATTTCTTCACGTTGTCGGGCAGGAAGTTACCTACTTCCTCTTTGCTCCACACCGAGTTGAGCAAGAATGTACCACCACGCTTCAAGCCTTTGGTTACGTCGTACAGATGCAAATACGCAGGCACGTGGCACGCCACAAAGTTGGGCGTATTCACCAAATAAGTGGAGCGGATGGGATGGTCGCCAAAACGGAGGTGCGACGAGGTGAAACCTCCCGACTTTTTAGAGTCGTAAGCAAAATAAGCCTGACAATATTTGTCGGTGCTATCACCAATGATTTTCACCGTATTTTTGTTGGCACCTACCGTACCGTCCGAACCCAAACCGTAGAATTTAGCTTCGTAGTTGCCCTCTTCTACTGCCACTTCCTCTTTTTTAGGCAGTGAAGTAAAGGTTACGTCGTCCACAATACCGATGGTGAAATCGTTTTTGGGCAGATTCATTGCCAAGTTTTCGTACACGGCAAGAATTTGTGCAGGGGTAGTATCTTTTGAAGACAAACCGTAGCGACCGCCTACAATCACAGGAGCGTTCTCTTGTCCGTAGAAACAATCTTTCACGTCCAAATACAATGGTTGCCCCAATGCACCCGGCTCTTTGGTTCTGTCCAAAACGGCAATTTTTTTAGCAGTTTTGGGTACGGCTGCCAAGAAAGCCTCCGCCTTAAACGGACGATAAAGGTGAACTGCTACCAAGCCTACTTTTTCGCCCTTAGCGTTCAAATAATCGATAGTTTCGCGAATGGTTTCGGTAACAGACCCCATTGCTATAATCACACGGTCGGCATCTTCGGCTCCGTAGTAGTCGAACAAACCGTATTTGCGACCTGTAACTTTAGCTATTTCTGTCAGATATTTTTCAACAATCTCAGGCACGGCATCGTAGAATTTGTTTGCCGCTTCGCGAGATTGGAAGTAGATGTCGTCGTTTTGAGCCGTACCGCGAGTTACAGGACTGTCCGGATTCAGGGCTCTTGCACGGAAGTCTGCCAACGCTTGTTGATTTACCAGCGGAGCAATATCTTCTGTTTCAACCAGTTCTATTTTTTGAATTTCGTGCGATGTGCGGAAGCCGTCAAAAATGTGCATAAATGGCACACGAGCCTCCAAAGTTGCTAAATGTGGCACGGCAGCCAAGTCCATCACCTCCTGTACCGAGTTGGTGAAGAACATTGCAAAGCCCGTTTGACGTGCCGACATCACGTCCTGATGGTCGCCAAAGATAGACAACGCTTGTGCGGCCAAAGCACGAGCCGATACGTGGAATACGCAGGGAAGCAGCTCACCCGCTATTTTGTACATATTGGGCAACATCAGCAACAAACCTTGCGATGCCGTGTACGTGGTAGTGAGTGCACCTGCTTGCAGCGAACCGTGCAAAGCACCTGCCGCTCCTCCCTCGGATTGCATTTCTTGCACTTTCAGCACCTCGCCAAACATATTTTTTCGGCCGGCCGTTGCCCATTCGTCCACGTACTCTGCCATTGTGGACGATGGTGTGATGGGGTAGATAGCTGCCACCTCGCTAAACATATACGAGATGTGTGCCGCTGCCTGGTTACCATCACAGGTTATAAACTTTTTCTTTTTAGCCATACTCTTTGTTTAATACAGTTGATATCTTTTTTGTTTTCGATTACTCTCTCTTTAACCATTTCAGCAACTTAACTTACCACTTCAATGGTTCACTCAGTATAAAAAACCGAACAGCCACAAGGGTATTACATTGCCTTCGCCCTCTTCCATCATTTCCACCGCATATATCACATCGGCACGACGCTTGCTTTTTACCCGCTGGGCATCCACACGAAAACGGAACGTTTCGCCCTCCATCTTGGGGTGCCGCACCAAAAATTGAGCCGACTTGTCCCCCTTGTTGATACGACAATCGTCGTGATGCAACTGGTTGTACAAAAACGTTTCGCGTATTGCCTGCTCCTCCACCGGTGTTTGCCGGATGGGGAACAGCAAGTTCGGATTGTGCATGTATATGGTATCGGGCTTTTTGGGAAACTCTTCATTGTCCCGATACAAGGTATTGATAAGCCTTGCTGCCTTCAAATACTCGATATAATTGGTTACCGTAGCACGCGAAATATCACAATCTACACTCAGCTGACTGATGTTGGGAGCTCCCGGAGCCGATTGTGCCAACAAGTAAAACAGCTTTCGCAACTTGGGCAAATACGACTGCTCGATTTGCTTGACCACTAAAACATCTACTTCGAGCATCATGTTCATTGTTTTGAGCAGATTTTCGGAGAAATTTCGCTTTTCCAAGAAAAACGGGTAGTAGCCATGATGCACATAGTCGCGAAAATGTGCCAGCGGTTTTATCTGCCTGCATATTTCGGACGAGATAGCCCGATGATTGTGTATTACCTCCTGAAAGGAATATGCCCGAAAGTCTGTGCCGATGGTAAGATTCAAAAACTCGCGGAACGAAAAACCACGTATATTGTACACCTTGACGATTCCTTCCAAATCGGGGTTATTCTTCCCTATTTGCATCACGGTGGAACCCGTAAACACTATTTTGAGGTCGGGAAAACGGTCGTAGCACATCCGCAACTCCCTCGACCAATTGGCGTACTTAAAAATTTGGTCGATAAGCAACGTTTTTCCGCCCCTCAAACGAAATTCTTCGGCAAAATCCACCAACGTCCGTTGCGTAAACACGAAATGATTCATATTCACGTACAAACAATCTTTTTGCGAAACGTCGAAATTAGCTTTGGCATACTGCAACAAAAAAGTGGTTTTGCCTACCCCTCTGGTGCCCTTTATGCCGATAAGGCGGTGATTCCAATCCACCATATCCATCAGCTTGCGACGAATTGGTTCGCCCAAGTGTTCCACCAAATATTTGTGTGTTCTGAAAAACGATTCCACGCTGCCAAAGTTTGCGTGCCTGCCACAAGCAAACACCATTTTGAGGGGCAAAGGTATATTTTTTTTTGAAATATGCAAAGTGGAGATTACAAAAATACAGGTTTATAGATTTGTATTCACCGCAAAAAAGGGATAAACCTTAAATTTTATCCCTTTCTACACAGTTCGGATTGTTTGCAGAATATCCGACTATCTGCGTTGCGATGCTTGCAACAGTTGTCGGATTTTTGTGTTTAACTCTTCATTTTCAATCAGTTGCTCTACGTTGAGGTGCATTCTGTATTTCCAATAGAAATTAGGAATGGCTGGCACGTTTATCTGCTCCTCCTCTGCCGGACGTTGTCGCCAACAAGCATCGGGCGAGAGCCAATCCTGCAAGGGAAA
>JBHBVA010000072.1:0-4444 GCA_041793355.1 Bacteroidota bacterium
GGTCAGAAAGCAACATTGGTTTGTTGTAGGTTGCAAATTCCGAAATGGGCAGTCCCCACGTTTCTATTTTGGACGGAAATATCAAGCAGTGACTTTGCGAATAGTAACGTAGTAATTCTACTTTGTTCAAAAAACCAACTAACTGTAAATTAGGTGTTTTACCCCATTTATTGCCTATCCATTGGGCATATTTGTTTTCGTTGCCCTTTAAGGTGATGCTAACGCTGAATGGCTTGCCTAACTGTTTGGTATTCAGCATTTCTACGGCACGGCAGATGCACTCGAAATTTTTGTGGCTATTAGGCGATGCGGCATAAAAAAACGACACTTCGGGCGAAAGCTCATCGTGCGATGTTGTTTCACCGATAGCTTTTCGTTGTGGAGGAGCCACAAGAATCCGATTGGCCGGGAAGTCAAACATCTTTGCCATCGCTTGCCTGAACCACTCTTGTTGTACTACCAAATATCTGTTTTTGTGTATGTTAGTTTGATATATGAAGCGAGTGAGCAATGCAAACATCGCTATTTTGGGAGCAAAAATCCAATCGTGCATTTTCCAACGATAGAATGAAAAAGAGTTGTGGCAGTACACAGCCTGCCGTTCGGCTATTACGCTGGGCGATGTATCGTGAAGCGACAACCACAAATACACGGGAGCAAGCTCTTTTGATATTTTTCGCATCGATACATATTCGTACCACAACCGATTGAGCCACCGCTTTTTGGGCCATTGGGTTTCGATGTATTCGATATGCGGAAAATCAGCGAGTTCTTTTTTGTACACAACCGCCACTACACGATATTCGCCTTGCCCGGCGAGAGTGGAGAGATAGCTCAAACAATCGCGGAGAATGGCGAGCGTACCTGCCTCCACTAAATTGACCGCCGAAACAACGATAGTTCTCATTTTGTGGCTATTATTTGGTTAAACAATTGCTCCCATTTTTTCATAATGGACGCTTCACTGAATTTTACCGAATTATCTTTCGATTTTTGTCCCATCAGTTTTCGGAGGTTGGCATCTTCTATCAGTGTACAAACTTTCTTGGCCATTGTTTGGACATCTCCTTCGGGAATCAAAAAACCATTTTCACCATCGGTGATAATATCTTTCGGACCGCATTTGCAAGTGTAAGACACCATTGGCAGACCGCAAGCCTGCCCTTCGAGAAGTGACATCGGCAGCCCCTCGTAGCGAGAGGTCATTAACAAAATACTGCTTTCCAGATACTTTTCCACGATATTTTGTACGGGTCGCTCCAAGAATACGACCTTGCTAAGACCCAATCGGTCTATTTGCTGTTGCAAAGACTCCCGCAATTGGCCCTCACCGTAAATGTGAAGTGTCCAATCGGGATGAATTTGGTGTACCGCATGCCACGCATCAATCATATTCTCAAAGCCTTTTTGATGTTCGAGTCGCCCTACAGCAATGGCTTTGTGCTGCTCAAGTTTGGCGGTTTTATCTATCTCAAATGTGTTGGCATTAGGTATCACGCTGATGTTGGGTATATTGCCCCAATAACCTTTATCCTCGTTGGTGAGTACCACAAACTGCCGATACTTCGACACAGTTTTAGCATCCAGCCGGGTACGGTAGCGGTCTGTCCATCCCCACAACCCGGAACGCATATACTGCAATCGCTTGAAGCGAGAGAAATGTATTTCCACTACCTTCTGTCCGCCTTCGGGCAGCTGCCACAGAAAAGATGCTTCGCTGTCGAACATCGAAATGGTGATATCGGGTTGTATCTGCTCCAGTAACGAACGGAGCCGCTGTTTGTGCAAACGCTGTTTGAGTGGAAAGTACAATAGTTTGTTAATCAGCCCTTTTCCGTTATTTGCCGAATAGCCAATACCTAAGTCGTACTGCCTAACACGAGCATCTATCGGAAAGAACGGTTGCTTTCCCTCTTGGTCAGAAGTTATGATACTTACCTCGTACCCTTTGGATACCAGATAATTAGCTTTATTGGCAAGTACACGCTCCATCCCACCAGAATTGTGGGTGGCTCCTATGCAGTAGGCTATTTTCATCCACCAAACTATTTTTTAGTAAGTTCTTCGAATAGGGTTATCCAACGCTTCATAATTGTTTCTTCCGAAAAACGTTCGGAAAGTCGCTTAGCATTTTCACCCATCTGCTTTCGAAGCTCCTCGTTTTCAATAAGGACGCATATTTTGTCTGCCATCGCCTGTACATCGCCTTCGGGAATCAAGAACCCATTTTCACCGTCGTTTATCACATCGCGAGGTCCACACTTGCAAGTATAGCACACTCCGGGGACACCGCAGGCTTGTGCTTCTAACAATACGAGAGGAAGCCCCTCAAATTCAGACGTGAGAAGAAATATCGAGGAACTCAGAAACTCATTCAACATATCGGAAGATGGTCGCATATCAATGTAAGACGACATCTGCATTTGCTCTACCAAAGGAGCCAATAATTCGAGCCCGTTGCCTCTAACGTGTAATTTCCAGTCAGGGTGTTTTTCTACTACCTTTTGCCATACATACACGAGTGCATCTAAATTTTTGGGATAGCCGTATCTTCCGGCAGCTATTGCAACTTTGTTGTTTAAGGAAGCCTTGTTATCAGTTTCAAATGTATTGGCATTAGGGATGGCTACAACGTTGTTTAAGTTGTCCCAATATGGTTTATCCTCTTCTGTTAAAACGACAAATTTGTCAAAACGTTTTGCTACTTGAATATCCATCCAGCTTTGAAGTTCTCCTATTTTACCTCTCCCTTTTCGGGAGTCTAACCAAGATGGACGAGAAGTGTGAGCTTCTAATACTTTTTTGCTTCCGTCTTTAATGGATGGTAGGAAAAAAGCCTCTTTCCCAAATAAAGACACTGTAACGTCCGGTTTTATTTTGTAGAGCGTTTTTTTAAGTTCTCTGCGATGTTGATAAATTTTCTTTCCTACGGCAAATCCTTTTTTGTGTATAGGAAGATGGTCGTAACCAACATAAGCAATATTTAGGTCGATGAATGTAATCTTTTCCGACATAGGGTAATAATGCCTTTTGTCAAACTGGTCTGTAGTTATTACAAATACTTCGTGACCATGCTCAGCTAAATAATTCGCTTTATTGGCAAGTACACGGGTAAGTCCTCCTGCGTACCAAGTATTGAGTATGCAATAAGCTATTCTCATAAAATAATACTTTCCTCTTTTGTTTGATGGTTAAATTCATCGAATGACGATTTCTCTTCCGATGAATTAATTTGATCTAAACAGTATAACAAGGCATAAAATTGAAATAAGTCGGTTGCAACTTTTGCCCAAATTATAAATGACAATGCTATCAATAGCAAGAAGAACAGTTTGAAGCCTTGCGATAGCTTCATCATAGCCAAACCACTGTAAATGTGTAGTAAGGCAAATGCAGAGAATCCGACAATTCCGCAATACATAATTAATCGGCAATACCCTACATCACTAACAAAACCGAACCGGATAAAATCTCCGGTACCTATTATCCAAGTTTTTATATCTTCCGGTGCCGGCCACACCCACATTGTTTCCAAAACTTCAGTAGAACCAGTTGTAAATTCTCCTGTTTCTGCATATTTAAAGAAACCCTCGAATGCAAAACGGACGAAATCCCGAACTGTAGGATTGGTGTTATAAAGAAAAATCACAACAACAAGCACAATAGCCAATACAATACTGAACATCCTTAATAGCTTTAAGTACTGCGTTTCTATGCTGGGACGTAAGATAGGGGCGTTTACAATAAACAAAATTACGGACAACGCTAGTCCCGTACTGGTAGTCCGGGCAATCATATTACCCATTACTGCAATAGCAAAAAACGCAATTAACAGGCTATAGACAGATGTTTTGTCAGAATTGTGTTTAGTATTTTGAATAATCACTTGCGTTATCATCAGTAACACTACGGCAAATCGTATGCCCGCAGGGTCAAGAGCTGCTCCTATACCGTATAATCGGTTCACTTGGTCGAAAAACTCTTGTCCCTGCACCACATAATTATCTACTTCCACTTTAAACTCCGGAATATTCTCGATGAGCAACGCCAATATACATTGTGCCACACACACTGCTGCTAAATAGTAAGTAATATTGGTAAAATTGGCCTCACCGTGCCGCATTTTAATAAGCTGGGCCACCGCATAAGCTGCCCCCAACCACGTTAAAGCCGACAAAATGTAAGTGGTATATGCCCCATCAATATTATTGTTGTAATCCTCTGCATAAACACATATCAAACTGAATAAAAGAGCAATTCCAAGCACGCCGAGCAAAGATGAAGATACGGTGGTCGTTTTACGTTTAATGGTGTTCAACCCATAAAAAACACCTCCAAGCACGGCCATCATCATTTTAGAGTTTAAACCGCTTGGTAAAAACGAAAACTCAATCGGGAATAAGAAGAAACTGGTAGCTATCCCAATGAGAATGTAACTAAAAAA
>JBHBVA010000073.1:0-4187 GCA_041793355.1 Bacteroidota bacterium
AACGGAGCTAATTTGAAATAGATTGATGTTATGAATAGTTTTTCATTTTTTTTTAAATCGGGCGGCGGAGATAAAATATCCGGCGTGAACAAGTATTGGCAGAAAATCACAAAAATATTCGACAAAATGTCTGAAAACTCATATTCTACGGATATTGATAAGTTTCACATTGAAATGAGAGCAGATGGAGACTTTCTGAAATTCGGAGATCCTGAAGGCTGCAGTAATTTACGTCTATTTAAAAAGAAGCGTATGATTGCAAACACTATTTCATTCGGCGAGAATATTTACACTGATGAAAATGTTTTATCCGAATTTTTAATTCAAAATCTGATATTAGCGTTTGAGCAAATGATACTACGGCTAAAAAAAGAAAAGTTAAATATTGACGGAGAAGCTCTGCTGGCTGATTTAAATAAATACATTTCCGGCTTCCATAGCGAAAAAGCGAGGTGAAATTAAAAAAATGGAAATAAGATGTCCTAATTGCCAAAAAATTTTCAAAGCCGACTCTCAACAAAAATTGTTGATAGATACAGCGAGCAAAAATAATCAAAGATTGGTATTTATTGAATGTTCTAAGTGTTTTAAAGATGTTCCAATAGATCCAAACAATTTATTGTCAAAAACTCCTCAAAAAGATGAAGATAAGAAAAACAAAAGCATCGAAGCAATAAGATGTCCGATTTGTCAGGAAGGAATTGTAACTTATATTGATACCAAAGATGAAAAGTTCTAGGGCTGCGGAGAATACGGTAATGTTTGGTTTTCAAAAGAAGATTTGGGTATAAAGTTATGAATTTAGAACAGTACTACTCCGGCGATGATGTTTGGAATTATTTCGTAAAAATAGCTAAACACGAAATAGCTTCCGCTGCATTTAATATAAACAAATCTTTTTTAGCTAAATTAAAAAGAAAATTGAAAAAGCATAATGACATAGCTTATGTTGCTTACTATCTATTCTACAATGATAGCATTAATTGGATTGAAAGAAGAATCCCTGCTTTAGATAATCTAATGCCGATAGAGTGTCTCGCATCTGAGGAATTAACTAATAGATTACGAGAAGTATTATTAAGAACTCCTCTATGATTAATGGGAAAAATTATATTGGGATAAACTTATCAAAGAACAAAAACTATGGTATAATTTTGAAATGGATATGTATTATGAGAATGTTAGAATTCAAACGGACAAAATTGTTTGACGGAGTTGAATATGAACTTTTCAATAAAGAATTTCTATTAAATATAGAAGGAAAATCTTTATCATTTATTGCAGATGATATAACTCAATTTAAATTGATAGATTATCAGGGCAAACAAGAAATAATATATGAATTACTTCAATGTTGTCCTAAATAAATTATGAGCGAGGGTTACCCCGTTGAGGTATAAAGCCCAACGAAAAAATAAGAGTTTTAATCCCCCTTGGCTCCTAGTTGTTGTCATCCGGAGGCGGTGTGAAGGGTTCGTTCAGCCACTTTTCAAGATCCATTTTTGTGAAAGTGTTCAGCCTCAACGACACGACAAGGTTTGCCAGTCCCCACTTGTAATGAGCAGTATGCTTTAGCCAACAGAGTAGCAACATCGTTGTTAAAGCGGTCCATATCTGAGTTTCCACGGCATTGCGAGAGGTCCCAATAAAGCTCTTTATACGTAGCAATTGTTTGAGATTACGGAAGAAAATTTCGATTTGCCACCTCTCCTTGTAGAGCGCTGCTATGGTTGATGCAGCCAATTGCATGTTGTTGGTGAGCACCTGAAGCGTAAACTCGTGTTCCTCATTCCATATTGCAATGCGTCGAAGTCTTTTCGGGTATTTCAAACTCGTCTTGGCTCCCTTGAGTTCAATAATCTCATCTATCAGTATGTTTTGAACTGCGTGTTTTGGTAAGTCGAGTTCTTGGATCGGTTCGTAAAGGAGGTTGTCCCGATGGCGAACTACGAAAAGTACATGCTTGCTGTCCCAATCATTCAATAGTTCGAAGTTACAGTAGCCCCTATCTGCTACCACTACTGAATGAGGGGCTATCGGGAGGTCAAAAGAGGCTTTGTCGTCCGTACACTTTCCTGTGCTAATGGTTACGAATTCAGGAAGGAGACTGTCATAATCGAGCAAGGTGTGCATCTTAATGGCGCCCTTTGTTGTGGTGTAGTGTGCCCAATCGTATAGGGACAGCGTCAAGGTCACCATGGAGGAATCAAGCAGTTTTATGGGAGCCTTGAAGCGGAATTTGCTACGTCGCCACAAGCTCTGCTGTCCAAAATATTGAAAAATGGCATAGTAGATATCTCTGAATACCTTACTGTTTCTGTGGGCGTTCTGGTAAGCGATGGTAGATTTAGAAGGTGCACGAGCTATTCCTAAGTGGTTGAGATTGCCGTTGGCGGAATTAAGACCATTGGAAATGTCTCTCACAGAGTCGCAGTTTGAGAATTGGCTGAACATCATACTAACAAACTGACTCCAAGTATCGTAACCCTTGCAATGTTTGTCTGTACCTGACTCGTGAATAATCTTTCTAATCTTTTCTTTCGGTAGTTTACCGATGGCTTGCGCAAAGAGTGTTATATTTGTCATAAAGGAAGTAGAGGAGTTGGAGACTCTTTACTAAGGTAACATTTTGTTCCTTAGCTCTACTTCTTTTTTTGATGTTTATCAAAATATTTAGGACAACATTGCATTTTGTCCTAAATTTTTCTGTCAACTTTTTTCAGGACATGACACACAAGTTGCACAAGTTTATGACAAGGAACACAAGTTTTCCTTTGCGTTGATTTGCGCTATTTGCGTTTATTTGCGTTCGTAATTCGTAATTCGTAATTGCTTTTCGCGTTCGGACATTGTCCTTTGCGTTCGAAGCGTCGGCGAGGGTAAGGGCGAACATAGAAGTTCGCCCCTACATTGACTACTTGCTGACTACTCTTGACTACATTGACTACTTTTCACTATTCACTTTTCGTTTTTCACTTCACAAGGATTTTCGTTACCTGTTCTCCTACGCGCACCAGATACACGCCCGGGGCCAATGGCTGTACATGATCGCCGGCGGGGAGTGCGAGCGTTTTTACGAGGGAGCCTCCTACATTATATATATGTATCGTTTCTGCTTTGGGCAGGGTGAGGTACAGCGCGCTACCGTGGGCGTAGACGCGCAGGCCGTCGACCGTTTCGTTGGCTACGGTGCGGATCACGTCGAAGAGGCACGTATCGCTTTGGCCGCTGCCATCGTTGGCCGTGGCCGTGACGCGTGCTTTGCCTTTCTTATGGATTGTCACGAGTCCTTTGGAATCGACCGAGACGACGGTCGGGTCGCTGCTGGCCCATGTCAGAGACTTGTCCGAAGCGTTCGACGGGTGTACCGTGGCCGTGAGCTGTATGGTCGAGTAGTCGCCATCGATCGTGACCGAGTTGCGGTTCAGCGTAACGCCCGTTACCGGCACCGAAGGTGTCGTAGCCTGCTTGGTTTTGATATTATCTACCAAGTCATACCGTGTCCAGTGGTTGGCTTCATCGGCGAATATCACATGCACCCTATACTCGGTATTGGGTTCGAGCCCGGTGATGGTATAGGAAGTCATATCGACAGCGGGATTATCAAATGGATGGCTGTACTTCCACTCCCCCAAAACAGTACTACTGGAGCTTTTTTGCCATAACACCCGATACCTGAGTTTATTCTGCGGCGTAACGTTATCGGTGCCTTTTGGCCACGAAAGGGCAATGCTGTTGGTTGTTACCGTGACTACCGTAAGGCTTCCTCCCGGTACAGGAGCCTCGGTATCGGCTTTGGTTTTGACTGTCTTTTCGCCGTATTCGTCATAGTTATCGGCTTCATCTATTACCCGCACATCCACCTCATACTCGGTATCGGGATCAAGGCCGGTAATGGTATAGGAAGTCATATTGACGGTGTATTGGCTGGACTCCCAATCACTATCGGACTTTTTCTTCCACCACACCTTATATCTGAGCTTATTTTGCGGCGTTATGTTATCGTAGCCGCGTGTCCACGAAAGGGCGATGCTGTTCTCAGTAGAAGCAATGAATCCATAGCTGCCCGGCTTGGGATCTTGGGTATCGGCAGCCTGCTTGGTTTTAACCTTCTTTTCGCCGTAGAATACACTGTTATTGGCTTCATCCCGTACGCTCACATCGACCTTATATTCGGTATTGGGTTG
>JBHBVA010000074.1:0-3478 GCA_041793355.1 Bacteroidota bacterium
AATTTTCCCGAAAGCCTTTTGTAAGATTATTCCCGATATTTTGGGTGGCGACCCCGAATATTGTAACATAATGCACGCCGATGGTGCCGGCACAAAATCATCGTTGGCATACCTTTATTGGCGTGAAACGGGCGACCTTTCTGTTTGGCGAGGTATCGCTCAGGATGCTTTGATTATGAACATCGACGACTTGCTTTGCGTTGGTGCTACGGATAATATTCTACTATCTTCCACCATCGGGCGAAACAAGTTGCTGGTGCCCGGCGAGGTTATTTCGGCAATTATCAACGGCACTTCGGAGCTTTGCGACGAGTTGTCGGCTTTGGGGGTAAATATCTATCCCACAGGTGGCGAAACTGCCGATGTAGGCGATTTGGTTCGTACCATCATTGTAGATAGTACGGTAGCTTGCCGAATGAAGCGTTCGGAGGTCATATCCAATCACCGTATTCAGGCGGGTGATGTTATTGTAGGTCTATCTTCTTCGGGTACAGCTACTTACGAGAAAGAATACAACGGAGGAATGGGTAGTAACGGGCTCACTTCGGCACGCCACGATGTGTTTGCCAACTACTTGGCTCAGAAGTATCCCGAAAGTTACGATGCGGCAATTCCGCAGGAACTGGTTTATTCGGGAAAGATGAAATTAACCGACCAAATAAGTGGTTTGAACATAGATGCCGGCAAGTTGGTGCTGTCGCCCACTCGCACTTATGCACCTGTAATCAAGCAAGTGCTGGACAAACTGCGTCCGCACATACACGGTATGGTGCATTGTTCCGGCGGAGCACAAACAAAGGTACTACACTTTGTTGATAATGTGCACGTTATAAAAGATAATTTGTTCCCCACTCCACCATTGTTTAAGCTCATCCACGAGCAGTCGGATACGGATTGGAAAGAAATGTACACTGTGTTTAATATGGGACATCGGATGGAAATTTATGTTTCGCCCGAATATGCTCAGCAAATTATTGATATTTCTCAATCATTTAATATTGATGCTCAAATAGTTGGGCGTGTAGAAGAGTGTGATACGAAAAAACTTACTATTCGTAGCGAGCACGGAACGTTTGAGTATTGATAAACGAAAGTTTTGGCAGAGGTAGATGTTTTATTTACCTTTGCACACTTTTTTTTGAGAAACTTTTATTTGAATGCAAGAAAATGATTTAGAAGAGGCGAAAGGTAGCCTTAAGTTGGTAAACTATGCAATGAATTATGGTACGGCACTCGGCTTTTTTTGGGTGTTTAAGTACATATTTTTGATTGCCGATTTCGACTCTACATACAGCGTACTCAGCACAATGGGAACTCCACTTGTGCTATTTTATCTGGTGGCACGCTATCGCGACAAGGCTTGTGCCGGGCAAATAAGTTACGGACACACTGTATTGTTTTCCACAGTGTTATGCTTTTTTGGATCGCTCTTCGAGATGGTGGTAGCCTACCTGCACTACACGGTGATAGAACCGTCGTACATCTCGGACGTAAACACGCAGATGTTGCTCTATTTGAAGAACATGAATCTGTCTGAGAGCGTGATGCAACAGATGAAGGATTTCTCTCCCGGCTCATTGTATTATGCTATCTCTCTGTGGATTGGGAATATCATTTTAGGATTATTCCTATCGCTTATATACGGATTTATAATTTCGAAAAAGGATAAACTACAATAATTTTTTCGGAGGAAAAAAGATGGATATTTCGGTTGTCATACCTTTGTATAACGAGGCTGAGTCGCTTCCGGAGCTATACGCTTGGATTAAACGAGTGATGAATGCTCATAGCTTTTCGCACGAAATTATTTTTGTGGACGATGGAAGCACAGACCATTCGTGGCAAATTATCACAAACCTCAAGCAACAGGACAGTAGCGTACACGGTATCCGTTTCAGTAGAAACTATGGTAAGTCGCCTGCATTGCATTGTGCTTTTGAAATAGCCGAAGGTGATGTAGTTATAACAATGGATGCCGATTTGCAGGACAGTCCGGATGAAATTCCGGAGTTGTACCGCATGATAAAGGAAGATGGATATGACCTGGTATCGGGTTGGAAAAGAAAACGTTACGACCCTTTGAGCAAAACCATCCCCACCAAACTTTTCAATGCTACGGCACGCAAAGTGTCGGGCATTGGCAATCTGCACGACTTCAACTGTGGATTGAAGTCGTACCGTAAAGAACTCGTAAAACAAATAGAGGTGTATAATGATATGCACCGCTACATACCCTATTTGGCAAAAATTGCAGGATTCACCCGCATAGCCGAAAAAGAGGTGGCACATCAAGCCCGCAAATACGGCAAATCCAAATTTGGCTTTAGTCGCTTTTTCAACGGATACCTTGATTTGCTAACCCTTTGGTTTTTATCGAGTTTCGGGCGAAAGCCGATGCACTTTTTTGGAGTGTTGGGAACTCTGTTATTTTTGCTGGGCTTTATTGCAAGCATCGTGGTTGGTTCCACCAAACTTTATGCGATGTACGTAGGGCAAAATTATCGTTTAGTTACCGATTCGCCGTATTTCTACATTTCACTTACATCAATGATTTTGGGTACACAACTGTTTCTCGCAGGCTTTTTAGGTGAACTCATCAGTCGCAACTCGCAAGAGCGAAACAACTATAAAATATCAGAGAGAATATAAACAGTGAAACTAAAATTTTAAGGGGGAAAAGGAACTACTTTCCCCCTTTTATTCTAATCCCCTATTGCATATTTCAATATAAATATCTACCTTTGCACGCTGAAAAATATTTTCAACGTAAACTAATTAATTATTAAGTATTTATGAACAATTACGAAACCGTTTTCATTTTGACTCCCGTTTTGTCTGAGGCTCAGATGAAGGAAGCGGTAGACAAATTCAAAGGCATCCTCGAAGCAGAAGGTGCTAAGATTGTGAACGAGGAAAACTGGGGATTGAAGAAGTTGGCTTATCCAATCCAAAAGAAATCAACAGGATTTTACACACTCCTTGAGTTTGAAGCAGAACCAACCGTTATTGCTAAACTTGAGCTTAACTATCGTCGCGACGAGCGTGTGTTGCGTTTCTTGACATTCAAGCAAGATAAATACGCACATCAATACGCTTTGAAGAGAAGAGGTGCTAAATCAACTACTAACGCAGAAGTAAAGGAGGACTAAAATTATGGCTCAACAATCAGAAATCAGATATTTAACTCCACCTACAGTGGATAGCAAAAAGAAAAAATATTGCCGTTTCAAAAGAAGTGGTATTAAGTATATCGACTATAAAGATCCAGAGTTTTTGAAGAAATTCTTGAACGAGCAAGGAAAACTACTTCCTCGTCGTATCACTGGTACTTCTTTAAAGTTTCAGCGTCGTATTGCACAAGCCGTTAAGCGTGCTCGCCACTTGGCAATATTACCTTATGTAACAGATTTGATGAAATAATAAAAAACCAAGGAGGATAAAAGAATATGCAAGTAATTTTGAAAGAAGACGTTATCAA
>JBHBVA010000075.1:0-3473 GCA_041793355.1 Bacteroidota bacterium
AATCACCTTTGGGTGGCTATGCTCAACTATTGGGAGTGGCAAGAAGCTGTGCGTTTAGCCGTTCACGCTTTGCTTTCTTCACTGATAACGATGGTGCTGGTGATAGCTTGCGAAGGTATTTGGCGAGAAAAAAATGAGCGACAGTAACGATAAATATATTCTGAGCAAACGTGCGTGGACTATTGCCTCCATTACTATTTTGGTGGTGATGGTGTATGTGTTGCGTCTGTTCTATCTGCAGATATATCAGAATGAATACAAGGACTTTGCGGATAGCAATGCTTTTTTCAAAAAGGTATTGTACCCTGCACGTGGCACTATTTCCGACCGCACGGGCAAGCTTTTGGTGTACAACCAGCCCACTTACGACATCGTATTTATCCCTCGTGAGGTGCAAAATTTCGATACGCTCGGCTTTTGTCAGATATTGGGCATCAGCAAACCCGATTTCGAGAAGCGGATGCAGGAGGTTCGCAATTCGGTAGGATATTCCCGATATACCTTGCAAACCTTTATGACTCAGCTGAATGCAGAGGAATATGGTTTGATACAGGAAAAATTGTATAAGTTTCCTGGATTTTCTATCCAAAACCGCACAATGCGACAGTATAATTATACCACTGCCGGCAATATTTTGGGGTACGTGGCGGAGGTTAGCAAATCGCGTTTGGAGGAAGATAGCTACTACAACAGAGGCGACTACGAGGGAAAATCGGGGGTGGAAAAAAGCTACGAAGAGTTATTACGTGGTGTGAAAGGGGTAGAAGTGTTGCTACGAGATGCACGCGGACGCATACAAGGCAAATATAACAATGGTGAAAATGACCAAGTTCCTGTTTCCGGAAAAAACTTGAAGCTTTCCATTGATATGGACTTGCAGGCTTATGGCGAATATCTGATGCAAAACAAATTGGGAGCCATTGTGATGCTTGAGCCATCTACGGGCGAAATTCTGTGTATGGTAACGGCTCCGTCGTACAACCCGATGATGCTCACGGGCGGACGAAACTTCAAAGCCAACTACAAAACACTGGCAGATGACCCGGCTAAACCTTTGCTAAACAGACCGGTACTGGGAACATATCCGCCCGGCTCTACGTTCAAATTGTCGCAAGGACTCATTTTTTTGCAGGAAGAAGCTATTACTACAACAGCGGCTTTTCCCTGCTACTTAGGCTATCCGCCTTTAGGTCGCCGCCCCAAATGCCACCCGCACGCTTCACCCATCAATTTTGTGCCGGCAGTTGCCACATCGTGTAATGCGTATTTCTGCTACGGACTAAATGCGATGCTAAACAACCGGAAAAAATACAAAAGTACAAGTGAGGCATTAGAGGTGTGGAAAAACTATCTCGTAAAAATGGGATTTGGCTACAAAACCGGAGTGGACTTGCCCTCTGAAAAACGAGGATTCATCCCTAACAGTAAGTTCTACACAAAGGCGTTCAAATCGGGCAAATGGAATGCCTCGTCGATTATTTCGGTATCCATCGGGCAAGGAGAAATTACAACTACTCCTTTGCAAATAGCCAATTTGGCGGCAACCATTGCCAACAGAGGGTACTTTTATACGCCACATATCGTAAAAGAGATTGAGGGACAACCTCTGGATGAAGCATTTACAAAAAAGCATTATACGGGTGTGGATGCCCGTTGGTACGAGTACGGAGCAGAGGGAATGGCAAGAGCCGTTACGGGAGGAACCTGTAGGGGCATCAATCTGTTGCCCGAAATAGAAGTGTGCGGAAAAACAGGTACGGCTCAGGCTACAGGTGGCGACGACCACTCGTGGTTTATGGGCTTTGCTCCGCGTCATCAGCCTAAGGTGGCAATAGCTGTGCTGGTGGAGAATGCGGGATTTGGTGCCCGTTTTGCCGTACCCATAGCCCGATTGATGGTAGAAAAGTATTTGAAAGGAGAGGTTGTAAGCAAAGGCTTAGAAGCTCAAATGGCAAGCAAAGCTGTGCTTCCGGTGCGTGTGCGGGCTAAAAGAAAGAGCAATGCCGACTCCGTAACGCAAACACAACCCACAATAACGGTGAGCGAACCAACTCCGTCAACAACCGTCATAGAGCCACAACAGTAGTGCTACGGAATAAAATCAGTGTAAACATCTTAGTAATCGCTTGTAAATGAGATATACGCAGGAAGAGGGAATAAAAAAAAGTGTAGATTGGTTTGTCATTCTGCTGTATGTGGTGATGGTGTTGTGTGGCTGGTTAAGCATCTACGGAGCCAGTTATCAGTTTGGAGCAGATGAATCGCTGTTCGACCTGTCGGGGCGTGCCGGTATGCAGTTGATGTGGATTGGTGTGAGCCTCATATACGGTTTAGCATTGCTGAAATTGGACGAAAAACTATTTGACGGCTTTGCTTACGTGCTTTACATCGGCTTTATGCTGTTGTTGCTTGTTACCATCTTTGTGGCTCCGGACATCAAGGGTTCGCGTTCGTGGCTGGTGCTTGGCCCTATACGTTTGCAACCGGCCGAAATGGCGAAGTTTTCGGTAGCTCTGGTACTGGCTCGTGCTATGAGCGAATATGGCTTCAGATTGATGAAAACCAAATCGTTGATGCTTGTTTCGGGGCTGATATTATTGCCGATGTTGCTCATCATTATGCAAAAGGAAACCGGTTCGGCACTCGTATATGCCTCCTTTGTGTTGATGCTGTATCGCGAAGGTTTGCCAAGTATGGTGTTGATATTGGGGGTATGTGCCGTAGTGCTTTTCGTGGTTGGGCTCAAATTTTCGGGCATAGATATGGGAATGCTCACCGCCGGCGAAGTTTACTGTTCGTTGCTTATCGTTGCCTTGTGCATAGGCTTGGTACTCAACTATCGGAAGGATACGCAGGCAGCCTCCATTATTGGCGGAAGTGTAGGCGGATTGTTTTTGCTCGGATACGGCATTTCCAAACTTTTTGGCACCAATCCGCATTATGATGTATTGGCAATCATCTCTTTGGTTGGCACTGTCGGTTACTTGCTATACAGAGGCTTTGTAAGCTATAGCAAACCTTATTTCGGATATGCTTTAATAGCGGTGGCAGCCATTGTTTTCACCATTTCGGTAAGTTTTGTTTTTACGGATATTTTGCAACCTCATCAACAGCAACGGATTAAGGTAACTTTGGGAATGGAGGACGATTTGATGGGAGCCGGCTACAACGTCAATCAGTCGAAAATTGCCATTGGTTCGGGTGGATTGTTTGGTAAAGGCTTTCTCAACGGAACGCAGACCAAACTAAAATACGTGCCGGAACAAGATACGGACTTCATCTTCTGCACGGTGGGCGAAGAGCAAGGCTTTGTGGGCTCGGTAGTGGTTCTATCTCTGTTTTTAGCCCTTATTCTCAGGCTTATCTATTTGGCTGAAAGGCAGAAAACCCCCTTCGGTCGCATATTTGGCTATTGTGTGGCAAGTATTTTCATATTTCACCTTATCATCAATGTGGGAATGGTGATTGGCATT
>JBHBVA010000076.1:0-5250 GCA_041793355.1 Bacteroidota bacterium
AGGCAGGTATTCTAACCAGCTGAACTACCACACCGTTGAGCATCTTGATTTCTCAATTGCGACTGCAAAGGTAATACATTTTCTTTTACGATAGTTATTTTATTATTGCTAAAACAAGAAAAACACTCTTCTTTTCTCAATATGATTGGGAAAATGAGGAAGCTAAACCTCTAGTATTCGGGAATATAGCTAAGTATATATCAATCCCTTTCATTTGTTTTACCACGATTGTTTTAATTTCGTTGCAGTCGAAGTTTTTAGGGTTACTCCGGTTGGGACTACCAAGACTATCCACTTGCAATATATATTCACAACTGTCGGTTGTGGAATGTTGCTGTTGTAAGCACAAAAAGGTAAATAGTCCTCCCCCTCTATAAAAAATACTCCCCAAATTATCCTCTAATATAATCTGGGGAGCATTTGATTAATGCAGTTCGTAGATTGAATGGCATATACGGCAAGTATGCCTTATTCTGCCTTTTCAGTTGTTGTATTTCCCTCTGTTGTTTCCTCTTCGTCATCATTTTTCGAAACCATTCCGTAAATGATGAATAGTACCACAATCACGATAACTGGTTTGAGTCCAATTTGTGTAAGCAAGGGGAGAGAAGGTTGGTCGGGCACATCAAAATTGTATTCCTTACCAATTCGTTTCGCCTCTTCCACACTTAGCTCTATCCAAGTGTCGCCAGCATCGTTTATTAGTGCATATTTGTATTCGCCGTAGTTCCAAACAGGAAGCCAAAATAGCGAAAAACTTTGGTGATGAACTCCAAAGTTCATATGCTCACTTCTGCCTTCGTCTCCCACCAAAAAGTCGGCAGGCATTTCTTTCAGTATGGTCAACTCTTCGCCGTTGCTGTAAATAATTACGCCTTTTGCCGAAGCTGGCGTAGCAAACAAAATGGATGCACAAAACACCACCAAAAAAAGTGATAATTTTTTCATAAAAGACATTTAAATTGTTTGAGATAATCTATCTAGTTTGCGTTCAACACACAAAAAAATCGATACAAAGGTAAAAACTTTTTTCTTACTATCTCCATTCAAACGAAAAAAAAGACCGCTTATCTTTGTTTATCGATAATTTGCGTTTGAAAAAAATCCTCCATTTCTATATAGTGGAATTTGGCAGATTGATAGCTAATCAAAGCCTATTATTGGATAACTAGTCTTACAGACAAAAAAGTCGCTACAAAACTTTCATTTTATAGCGACTCTTGCGGTATGGACGGGACTCGAACCCGCGACCCCCTGCGTGACAGGCAGGTATTCTAACCAGCTGAACTACCACACCGTTGGGCATCTTGATTTCTCAATTGCGAGTGCAAAGGTAATGCTTTTATCGGAGTTTGCAAGTTTTTTGAGGAATATTTTTGCGTTGTTTTGCTAAGTGGTTTATAAATAAGTGGTTGTGTGGGCGTGTCTTTCCCGCATAGGGAGAGATGTGGCAACTATTGGGATGTTATTTTGTACTTTTGTGTTCAAAAATCAGAAAATAGGGACACAAAAATATGAAGAGACTGTGCAATGCAGATGGAAAACGAATACTGCAACTGGCTGTTCCCGCCATTGTTTCAAATATCACGGTGCCACTGCTCAATTTGGTGGACCTGACTATTGTCGGACACTTAGGGTCGGCGGTGTATATTGGAGCAATTGCAATTGGCGGGCTGATTTTCAATATTATTTATTGGTTATTTTCTTTTTTGAGAATGGGAACAAGCGGACTCACCTCGCAGGCCTTAGGGCAACGAAATCTCTCGGAGGTGATGCGTGTGTTGCTACGGTCGTTGGGTACAGCGTTTGTGGTTGCACCATTACTCATTGGTTTGCAGTCGGTTATACTATATGTTTCTTTCCGGTGGATGGATGCTACTGCTACCGTGCAAGAGCAGGCAACAGTGTTTTTCGAGATTCTTATTTGGGGTGCACCAGCCACATTGGGATTGTATGCTTTTACGGGTTGGTACATCGGTATGCAAAATTCACGCTTCCCGATGGTGATTGCAATTGCACAAAACGTGGTGAATATTTTACTTGCTCTGTTATTTGTTTATGTGCTGAAAATGAATATGAAAGGGGTGGCTTGGGCTACGCTGATAGCTCAGTACGTGGGGCTGTTTATGGCAGTAGGGTTGTGGGGCAAATATTACTTTCGATTGCGGAAATGGATTGAGTGGAACGGTGTATGGAACGCAAAAGGTATGTTCTCGTTTTTTGTAATCAATCGGGATGTTTTTTTGCGAACGCTCTGTCTTATTGCGGTTACGATGTATTTTACAGCTACAGGAACTCGTCAGGGGGAGATAATGCTGGCCGTAAACACGCTGCTGTTGCAGTTTTTTATATTGTTCTCTTATTTTATGGATGGATTTGCTTACGCTGGTGAGGCTTTAGTTGGGAGGTTGCTGGGTGCCTGCAACATTTCGGCTTTGAGGCGAATTGTGTATTCCCTATTTGTTTTCGGAGGAGTATTAGCGGGCATCTTTTCACTCCTCTATTGGGCCGGAGGCAACGTGTTTGTGCGATTGATAACAAGTGATGTAACCGTTGTTTCGGCATCAAAGCCATTTATGCTGTGGGTGTATATTATTCCATTGGTGAGTTTTGCAGCCTTTTTGTGGGATGGGATTTTTATAGGAGCCACCGCAATGCGACAAATGTTAATTTCGATAGCTGTTGCCACCCTTGCGTTTTTCTGCATTGTTCAGGTTGGCGTTCCTGTTATGGGGAATCACGCTTTGTGGTTGGCATTTGTGGTATATTTGGCTATACGAGGATTGATGCAAACGTTGTTGCATAGACGAATTTATGTTGTTCGTTGAAGATTGAATACAGTTTAAGGTGAAAATAAATTTTAGGATAAGGATAAATGTCTTTTTGAAAGCTATTATCTTTGCCATCGGAATGTGAAATTTTAAGAAAGTAATTGTTATGTATTTCGCAAAAAAACTCTGTTTTGTTACTTTGTTGAGCTTCGTTGCTTTGTGGCAGGCGGGCTATGCCCAAAATGTGAAAGTGGGAGTGCGTGCAGGCTACGAACTTATTGACCAAACGCTGAATAAGGATGTGCTAAACTCGTCCGAGCATTTGGGTTATCACGTTGGTCTTGCCGTAGATGCCGGTTTCGGTATGACTCCTTTCGGGGTGAATTTGGGTGTGCTGTACACTCATCGCGACTATACGTTGAATAATTCGAGCTATCAGAAAGGCAAAACATATAGCATAGAAGCTCCCTTGAATCTTACATATCGCATCGGGCTTGGCGATGTGGCATCGGTGATGCTTTCTGCCGGACCGTTTGTTCGCTTTCCGCTCAGCAGTTCCGAAATAAGACTGGTGGAATTGGAAGAAACGTACAAGGCACAAAGTTTTCAGGCCGGTGCCAATTTTGGTTTCGGCTTAAATTTAGGACGAAATCTTTACGTGGGGGCAACCTATTTTACCGACCTTACAGACAATTATAAAAACACTTCGCCCGACTTCAATAAAGTGTTTTCCGTGCGTCCCAACCGTTTGGCCATCACGGGTTGCATCTACTTTTAAGTTGCTATCACGGGCGAAAGATGTATCACGTTGATGTTATTCTGCCATTACCTCTTCCGCAATTGTACACCTATCGGGTGGATGAATTTGTGGAAACGGGGTGTCGTGTAGTAGTGCAGTTTGGCAAACGAAAATTCTATTCGGGGCTGGTGTCTCGATGTTACGAGTCGCCCTTAGTAGAAGGCATTAAGGACGTGATTTCTGTGCTGGATACATCTCCCATTGTGTTGCCGCATCAGTTGCAGTTGTGGCAATGGATGAGCGAGTATTACATGTGTTCGCCGGGCGAAATATTAAAGGCCGCCTTGCCGGCAGCTTTCAAGCTGGAAAGCGAAACGCTTGTCCGCCTTGCCGATGAAGCCTTTTGGAGTGAAAAATTAACTGCGGGCGAAACAAAAATCTTTGATTTGCTGTCCGATGGCAACACCTACCGCATAGCCGAAATAAGCAAGCATACGGGGCTTGCATCGCCTATTCAGCCCCTCCGTTTGCTGATGGATAAGGGGTTGGTGGTGTTGGATGAACAGTTGGAAAAAAACTTTACTCCTCGAAGCGAAACATTGGTGAGGCTTGCCGTTTCGGCCGATGATGAGCTGCATTTGCTGTTGGACGGATTGAAGCGGGCCCCGATGCAACAAAAGGTGTTGCAACACTTTCTTTCCTCTGCGGATGGAAATTTCCTCGACTTTGCGATGCCGAGTAAAAAGTTGCTGGCCGAAACAGGGGCAACCTCCGCAGTGCTGAAAGCTCTGGTAGAAAAAAAAATACTGCTGACGGAGCAACGAGAAGTGCATCGGGACGTGTTGGCAGAGTCAAAACTTTTGAAGAGCAATGTTTTGAGCGATGCACAACAGAAGGCTTGCGATGAAGTGCTCGACAGCTTTCGGCAAAAGGACGTAACGCTTTTGCACGGAGTTACATCCAGCGGAAAAACAGAACTGTATATAAGCCTCATAGATAAATATTTAGAGCAGGGAAAGCAAGTGCTTTATCTGTTGCCCGAAATTGCTTTAACTACACAAATTACAGAGCGGCTCAAAGCTGTTTTTGGCGAAAAATTGGGTGTGTATCATTCCAAATTTAGCGACCGCGAGCGTGCCGAACTATGGAATGAGATGCTCAAGAGCGATACCGTTCAGGTTATTTTGGGGGTTCGCTCATCGGTTTTTCTCCCTTTCCGCAATTTGGGTTTGGTGATTGTGGATGAAGAACACGATGCTTCTTACAAGCAGCAGGACCCCGCTCCTCGTTATCACGGGCGAAACGTTGGCATCGTGCTGGCATCGTTGCACGGAGCTAAAACGCTTTTGGGAACGGCCACGCCCTCGCTCGAAACTTATTACAATGCCTTGCACGAAAAATATGGCTTAGTTCGTTTGCAACAACGCTTCTCCAATATCCCGATGCCACAAATAGAGGTGGTGAATACCAAAGAGTTGCGACGGACAAAAGCGATGCCCTCCAAGTTGTTTTCGCCACCGCTTTTGCAACAGATGGCGGAGTGCTTTCGGCGGGGCGAACAAGTTATTTTGTTTCGTAACCGACGAGGGTTTGCTCCGTATTTGGAGTGTAAATCCTGCTCGTGGTCGCCTCGTTGTGCCAATTGTGATGTCAGTTTAACCTTTCACAAGCAACAAAATCAGCTGTCGTGCCACTATTGTGGAGCCGTTTATCGGGTGGAGCAAAATTGCCCTGCTTGCC
>JBHBVA010000077.1:0-3633 GCA_041793355.1 Bacteroidota bacterium
ATTTGGAAATCCGTATTGTGGAGGGTGTGCAGGCAACCATCAATAAAATCAACATATCGGGTAACGACCGTGTGTACGAGGATGTTATCCGTCGGGAACTACGCACAAAACCCGGAATGCTGTTTAGTCGCGAGGATTTGATACGTTCGCTGCGAGAGTTGGCTCAAACCGGGCATTTCGACCCCGAGAATTTGCAGCCCGAACCTCAGCCCGACTATGAAACCGGAACTGTGGATATTAACTTCCCCCTTACATCGAAAGCTAATGACCAAGTAGAACTTTCTGCCGGATGGGGACAAACGGGTATTATCGGACGTGCAAGTTTGAAGTTTACTAACTTTTCTATCAAAAACTTGTTCAATCGCTCCAATTCAAGAGGTTTTATTCCTCAAGGAGATGGGCAAACCCTATCCGTGAGCGGACAGACGAACGGACGTTACTATCAGTCGTATTCTATCTCGTTTACCGACCCTTGGTTTGGTGGTAAGCGTCCCAATATGTTGTCGGTAGGAGCCTATTTCTCTCGCCAAACGGATATGTCCAGTTACTACAGTCGCTACTATGGCAGTGCTTATAACGCATACAACAATTATTACAGCAATTATGGCAGTTCGGTAGCCACTACTGTGGATACCGATAAGCATATTATGGTGTTGGGTGGTAGCATTTCGTATGGAAAACGGTTGAATTGGCCGGACGACTACTTCACGCTACAAGGTGAATTGGCATATCAACTGTATGCCATGAAAAACTGGAATTATTTCATCGTTCGCGATGGATATGCCAACAGTTTGAGTATCAATCTTACGTTAGGACGGAACTCTATCGACCAACCTGTGTACACGCGTCGCGGTTCGCAATTTTCGCTTGGTTTGGACTTTACACCACCTTACTCCTTGTTCGACGGACGGAACTATGCGGCGATGGAGAGAGATGCTGACGGATTTGAAAATGCAAAAAAATACGAGTGGATTGAGTTCCACAAGTGGAAATTCAAATCCAAAACTTTCCATCCTTTGTTGCCATCGGTAGTAAAAACGCCTGTGTTGATGACACGCACCGAATTTGGATTGGTTGGCTACTACAACAAGGATAAGCGTTCTCCTTTCGGCACATTCTATGTGGGAGGGGACGGAATGAGTGGTTCGTCCAGCACTTATGCTACCGAAACTGTTGGATTGCGTGGCTACGAAAACGGTTCGTTGGCTACAGGTGCCAGTGCATACACTCGTTTAGGCTTGGAGCTTCGTTATCCTATTCTGTTGGAGCCTACCACCACTATTTACGTGCATTCGTTTGTTGATGCAGGTAATGCGTGGAACGAGTTTAAACACATCAATCCTTTCGATTTGAAGCGTTCCGCCGGAGTAGGTGTGCGTGCTATGTTGCCAATGATTGGGCTCATCGGTATCGACTGGGGCTATGGCTTCGATAAAGTATATTACAACGGAGCCTGGAAAAAGTCGGGCGGACAGTTTAACTTTGTTATCGGACAGGAGTTTTAGCAAAGAGGCCTCGCAGTATAGCAATTAAACGTTCAGCTGTGAGGCTTGTCGTAAAACATCAGTGGCGATTTTTCCACATTTGTTGATGTCGCCCGAAAGCAAAATAATTGTTCATTCTTATACAAAAACAAAAAAAGGTTATGAAAAAAGTAGTTTTTCTATTGGGGCTTTTTCTGGCACTTTCGGCCGGTAGCTATGCCCAACGTTTTGCATTCATTGATATGGAATATATCCTGAAAAACATCAGTGCGTACGAAACGGCTAATCAGCAACTGGAACTTACGTCGAAAAAATGGCAAGCCGAAATTGAAAAAGGACAACAAGAGGTGCAGGCTTTATACAAAGCGTACCAAGCCGAGTCGGTGTTTCTGTCGGCAGACCAAAAAACAAAACGTGAGGAGCAAATTGTAGCAAAGGAGAAAGCATTGCAAGAGTTGAAGAAAAAATATTTTGGTGCCGATGGCGAGCTTTTCAAAAAGCGTGAAGCATTGATTCGCCCCATTCAGGACGATGTGTATAATGCCGTGAAGGACATCGCAAACAATCGAGGGTTGCAGGCAGTGATAGACCGTTCGTCGGCAACCAGTGTAATTTTTGCGTCGCCACAGATTGACATCAGTAATGAAGTGCTTGCCAAGTTGGGATATTCTAAATAATATGTATATCTTCGGGTGTTTTTTTTGCAGGAAATAAATTCGTTAAACTAAATAGATAAAGATTTTGATTATGTTGAAAAAATTGTTCGTGTTAATGTTGGCAATTGCTCCACTTGCAGCCGTTGCTCAAGAACTAAAAGTAGCTTACATCAACACAAGTGAAGTGTTTGGGCAAATGCCTGAGTTGAAAGAGGTGGAAAGCAAATTGGCAACAAAGCAAGAAGAGATTAAGAAAACTTTGACCGCCATTGAAACCGAGTACAACAAAAAAGTGGAAGAGTTCAAGGCTTCTAAAGAAACGCCAACTGCAGCTTTGGTTGCCGACCGTGAAAAACAGTTGCAACAGTTGCAAGAGCGTTATCAAGCCTTTGCACAAACCAGCGAAACAGAGTTTCAGCAATTGCGTCAAACGCTGATTGCTCCCGTGCAAGAAAAGCTTCAAAAAGCGATTCAGTCAGTAGGTGCCGAGCAAGGTTTTACGTATATTATTGAAGCTGGTGCTGCTCAATATATTGGTCCTAAGGCGGTAGATGCTGCTCCGTTGGTAAAAGCAAAATTGGGTATCAAGTAAGAAAGGAAATTCTTGCACACAAGTTTTCCAAAGCTTAAAGAAATCTCCTCGCAGACGTTTTCAGCCTGCGGGGAGGTTCTTTTTTGGGCAATGTAGGGGAAAAGTGATTCTCAATTATTGTTTGTGAAAAGCTTCCCCGATGTTCAGTGAGCCAATTATTGTTTTCACTTCCACTCGATGTATTGTGAAAAAGCATTGTCAAAAATTTCGGGCGGAGCTACTTTTCCTTTCACCAAGCAGGCAACCTCTATTTCTGCCTTGGCACACAATCGATTATCGGATGTTTTGATAATCTCCTGCAAAAAGATGTAACGTACTCCCTCACGCTGAATGCGGATGCGGCACACAAATAAGTCGTGGTCGCGGAGCGAGTGTTTGTACTGAATGTTGGCACGTCGCACCATCGGAAATATGCCTTCGTCGGTCAGTTTGCCGAACGAAAGACCACAGGCTTCCATCATCTCGTGGCGAGCCACCTCAAAGTAGTGCATATAGTTGGCATTGTTTACAACGCCTTGTGCATCAAGTTCATAGCTTCGCACTTTCATTGCGTGTTCAAATACTTTCTGCATATATCAAGTAAGTTAAAGTAAGAAGAAAAGTTCAAAATGAGGTTGCATCAACCATCATCTTGAACTTTCTTTATATTCAAAACATTGTGAAAATCACATTCGCATCAAACCCGACTGTAAAACTCGTGAATTTCGCTTGTCCAGTCCTTAAATTCGGGGTTGAAGCCCAAAAATGGTTTGCCACTTTCCTGTGCCAATTTCAGTGTTTCGGGCGAGATATTGGCATCCGACTGAATGATACCATCGGCATATTTGATGGCAAAGTCGGTCAGCTTTATAAAGTCGGTTTTGCCCTTCACAGCCTCCACATCCTCAGGCGAAACGCCGTC
>JBHBVA010000078.1:0-3942 GCA_041793355.1 Bacteroidota bacterium
AAGGCATTCAGCCGCGAAAGCGACGGAAAGGTCATATACGTAGAATAACCCACCATACCCATCACAAAAGCTTTATTACCCGTTTTCGATGAGGAAAGTCCGTCCCGTCCCGATACCAAATCTTTCAACGTGGAACTGCTACGGTCGCTCACCACATTAGAAAAACCTGACGAAGCGTTGGCAGACAGCGTGATGGTTTGTTCGGTAGCCACATCGTCGATGGAGCGGTAATACACCACAATTTGTGGAACTACTTTTGTATTCAACTTAAAGGCATTCAGATTATATTTATCGGTACTTGCAGCCGACAACTTCAGTCCCTTGAAAAAACGGTAGAACATATCCTCCGTCTTCATATATTCCGACTGTGCCCGCAACGAGTCGATAATCTGCTCGCCAAAAGCCACAGGCAGTGCTATGCGTAGCGTAGAGTCGTTTTCCAACGTATGCACAGGCCGCTTGAACGACTGTGTTACCCAAGGCGTGGTTTCGCTCTCCACTTTGTCGTGATTGTAGAACACAGAGTTTCGCAAGCGATAAGCCTCATCCAACCGTTTTGTGAGGCGACTTACCTGCATTGTTTGCACTTGCGTGCTATCGCCGTAGGCAAACGCATCATAACGCAACAACAGACGAACCGAATCGACCACCAATTTTACCTTAGATGTTTCGGCAAAGTCGTTGCTTTTGCTCGTAGCCGGAAGACCAAATGCCAGATAAGCATCGGCCGAGATGGTGCCTAAGTCGGCAGATTCGTACCTGCCGAAAAACAGAGTGCTGATGCCCGACGTTTTGGTAGAATCTGTCAGCACGGTGTACATATTCACCGAGCAGGTATCTACTATCACATTGCGAGTGCGGTCGGAAATGATGCTGTCGCCGGTGGTAAAATTGTCGGAGATGCAAGACGTTACCAACAGCAAGCAGGCAAACAGAGCCGTAAATTTGAATAACTTCATATACTAATAATGTGTTGTTCCTAAAAAATGGCAGTTCCCGTCCGCAGACGGATACCCTGAAAAAATGAATGGTTGCAAAGATAGAAACAAAAATTCAATGGAGAAATCTGTACGGGGTTTTACTGCACTTTTTTAATACAGTTAATGTTGATGCGGAAATTTTCTTCTTCTTTTGCAAGGCATTTTTGCTCGCATACGGAATAAAAGTGTATTTTTGCGAGATATTTTGTTCACGCCTTGCTCCACAATCCTCGTTGCAGAGGATAATATTGCTTGGCAAAGCGAAAGAACGATTGTAGGACAATTCAAAAAACATACAAATAAAGAATATGAACAAGAAATTCGGATTATTTTGCTCGCTAATGCTCACATTGTCAGTGGCATTCAGCTCGTGCAACAGCGACGATGAATTAGTAGGAAACTGGGTGGCAACTACCACCGACTTTGCCGGAAAGGCTCGCGGAGATGCAGCGTCGTTTACCATTGGCAACAAACTGTACATCTTTGGCGGATACAACGGCAAAACCCGATTCAACGACCTTTGGGTACTCGACGTGCAGTCGGGCTCATCGGCTACAGTAGGCACTTGGACACAGCTTGCCGACCTTGACGCAAGCACAGCCACCGTAACTGACGCTACCACTGCTAATTACGGACGTAACAACGCCGTAGGATTTGCCATCGGTAGCAACGGCTACATCGGTTCGGGATACAACGAAAATTATTTGAAAGACTTTTGGAAATACGACCCCACAAGCAACTCGTGGTCGCAAGTAGCAAACCTTCCGGCAGCTCGCTTGGGTGCGTTTGCATTCGCCTTGGGTAGCACAGGCTATGTAGGTGGCGGATACGACGAAAACTATCTGTCCGACTTTTACAGCTACAACCCCACTACCAACGAGTGGACTTCGGTGGCTTTCGGCGGACGCAAAAGAGCTCACGCATCTACGTTTGTGGTGGGCAATACGGCTTACGTAGTGGGCGGATACAACAGTTCGGGGCATCCTACCGACTTTTGGGCATTTGACGGCAACAATTGGACTGCGAAACGTCGCATCGCCAACGTTACCGACGAGTCGTTCGACGATGATTACGGCAGCATCGCCCGTCAAAGTGCGTCGGCATTCGTTATCAACGGAAAGGCTTACCTCACTTGCGGTTACACAAACAATGCTTTGGTGCGTACCACGTGGGAGTACAACCCATCGGACGACACTTGGAGCGAGAAAAACGGCTTTGAAGCCACAGCTCGTGCAAGTGCTATCGGTGCAGGTGTGAATGGTCGCGGACTGGTGCTTACCGGCAAAACCGGAAGCTCATATTTGGACGATGTGAACGAATTTTTCCCAAGCGACAGCAAGGACTCAAATGACTAAGAAACAACGCAACAAGCTTTTGCTTGCCTGCCTTACAGTAGCCCTCATTGCCTCTGCGGTGTGGGGCTACTCTTTTTACAGAAAACGCACGGGCGTGTATGTAGAAACCGTTCGTCAGGGCAACGGCTGGGGCTATAAAATATACGTAAAAGGGCAATTGGTGGTAAACCAATATGTGATGCCTGCCGTAAAGGATAGTCGCCCCTTTCCTTGCGAGGAGGCAGCACGTCGCACGGGAGATACCGTAGTGGCTCGCGTAGGCAGAGGCGAAATGCCTACCGTGTCGTTGGCAGAGGTAAACCGCATAGTAGCCGAAAGTTGTGGACAGCCCCATTGAGAAGTCAGCAACCTCACTTCAGATACTTTACACAAAAACAAAAGATAAGCCACCGCAATTTCTGTTAAAGGCTGTATCGTTGGTGCCTCAACGGCACAAAACGGCACCGAACAACTGTGTATGATGGTAGAATACGCAGTGGAACGGTACGTACCCATAGGCATCGGCTACGAAAAGGACGGCTCCATTTGGGAGCTGCAAATAACTGCTCCATTGCGAGGGATGGGGAGCTGATTTATTCGTGAGAATAGGCCGGCTTTTTTCGATGCAACGGTACCATACCAAACAAAATAATAACGTGCTTTTGAAATGAGTGAGCGAGAAATTGTTACCTTTGCCCAATCGTAAAACTTAATTTATTCGAGATAGCTCTTATGGCAAAAAAATACACTCTATTTCTCTCCATCGCTTCGATTTGTTCGATGCTTTTTGCCCAAAAGCCCACCAAAGTGGCGTGCGTAGGCAACAGCATCACCTACGGTTACGGAATAGCCGACCGCGAAAATAAATCGTATCCTGCACGCTTGCAGGCAATGCTGGGAACCCGTTTTGAAGTGGGCAACTTCGGAAAATCGGGGGCTACTTTGCTAAACAAAGGGCATCGCCCATACACCCAACAAGCAGAATATCAAAAGGCTTTGGATTTTGCAGGGGATATTGTGGTTATCCACTTAGGAGTGAACGACACCGACCCCCGCAACTGGCCTCATTTCAGGGACAACTTTGTTGCGGACTATTTGGAATTGATTGCTTCCTTTCGCAAAGTAAACCCCAAAGCACGCATTCTGATTGCCGGCATATCGCCGGTTTTGCACAGACACCCGCGTTTCGAATCGGGAACGCGAGAATGGCATTCCGAAATACGGGAAGCCATCAAAGTGGTAGCAGAATATGCTAAGGTTCAATGGATTGACTTTTACGAACCGCTACTACCCTACCCCAACCTTATCCCCGATGCCATCCACCCTAACGAAAAAGGATTGGAGATACTTGCCAAAACTGTTTATTCCGCCATCACGGGTGATTACGGAGGGTTGCAATTGTCGCCTTTGTACACGGACAATATGGTATTGCGACACGGAATACCACTCACCATAAAGGGAAAAGCCAATGCAAATGAGGAAGTTACGGTGCAGTTAGGAAAACTGCGTTGCACGGGTAAAACAGACACGAACGGCAATTGGAGTGTAGTGCTACCACCTCTGAAAGCAGGCGAAGCACACACTTTAACCATCCGCACAACCAAACAGAAAAAGGTGTTTACCAACGT
>JBHBVA010000079.1:0-3161 GCA_041793355.1 Bacteroidota bacterium
AACTGGACAACCGACTTCTATTTTGATGAGGTTACGGACTACAATTTTGATGCTACGAGAGCATATTCAATGGACTTTGAAGATGCAGGTATAGAAACCTCGCAACCACAAAATGAAGTTATTGACAACTCTGCCGTATACGACCTTTCAGGTCGCCGTGTAGAAGTCTTGCAACGTGGCAAGATGTATGTACGCAACGGACGCGTGTTCATAGCAAAATAGAAAAAGTGAAATTCACCCGCCAAGCGTTGGGTAGAAAATAGTCAAGCCGAGAGGATTTTCCCAAAAAAAGGAGAGGTCCTCTCGGCTTTGTTTTGAAAAACAGCGTTCAACTAAGCAAACAGCCTTTCGGCAATGTAAGCACAGGCTTCGGCATCAGCCAATGCGTTGTGATGACTTTTTAGTTCGTAACCAAAATGTGCCGCAACGGTAGGTAGCCGCAGGTTATCCACTCGCTTCCCCAACACTTTGCGTGCTTGTTCCACTGTGCATAAAAACGCATTCGACGGAGTTTGTAGTCCGTAGTATTCCAATGTGGCTCGTATGCGACTTTCGTCAAAAGCCTTGTTGTGAGCCACCAGCGGCAGGTTGCCGATGAGCGGACGCAACTCTGCCCACACTTCGGCAAAAGTGGCAGCTTGTTCCGTATCGGCAGGGCAAATGCCGTGAATGCGGATGTTTATGTCGGCATAAAAGTTGGGAATGGGGCGTACCAAACGGTAAAAACGTTCTGCAATTTCTCCGTTTTTTACCACCACCGCTCCGATACTGCAAATGGCGGTGAGATGATTGTTAGCTGTTTCTACATCTAAGGCAACAAAATTTTTCATAAGCGAGTAACTTATTGATTTTTACTTTTTGCAAAGGTAGATAATATGGGGAGCGAAAATCTGTATTTTGCGAATAAAAAAACGTACCACTCTGTGACGACCAACTTTTTTTTGTAACTTTGGCTTACCAAATTTAAGACATTTAGTACAAACAAAATGATATTCAGATTTTTACTACTCTCGGACGAGGTGGACGACTTCAAACGGGAAATCAGAATTGATGCCGATAGCACATTTGCTCATCTGCAAACAGCCATTCTCCAATCGGTGGGATACAAAGAGGGCGAAATTGCCTCCTTTTTTATCTGTACCGATAGTTGGGAAAAGGAAATGGAAATCACGGCAATGGAAATGGATACAGACTCCGACGTGGACTCTTACGTGATGGCAGACACCGTGCTGGGCGATATTTTGGAAGACGAAAAGCAAAAATTGATGTACGTGTTCGATTTTATGACCGAGCGTGCTTTCTATATGGAGCTCCGTGAAATTATACCCGGTCAAAGTCTGGATGATGCGGTGTGCACTTTGTCCAAAGGAAATCCTCCCGTGCAATTTATTGACTTTGACGAGGTGGAGGCAAAAAATGTCAGCTTGGATGTAGGCGAAACTTTTTACGGCGATGAAGACTACAGCCTTGACGAATTGGATGCCGATGGATTCGACGGATTGGATTCTATGCCGGATTCCGGTAGCGAAGATTACTACTAACAATTGATAATGAATACATTATTGGTGCTTTTGGGACCTACGGGAGTCGGTAAAACCGAGTTGAGTTTGCGACTTGCCGAGCGTTTTGGCTGTCCCATTTTGTCGGCCGATTCTCGTCAGCTGTTCAAGCGGATGGCAATCGGCACGGCAGCCCCATCGCCTGAGCAGTTGAGGCGGGTGCAGCACCATTTTGTGCATCAGTTGGAGCCGGGCGATTATTACAATGCCGCTCAATTTGAAAGCGATGTGATGGAGCAATTGCAGGAACTGCACAAGCATCATCGGGTGGTGATACTCTCCGGTGGCTCTATGATGTATGTAGATGCCGTGTGCAAAGGTATAGACGACCTGCCGAACGTGGACGAAACTCTCCGCCAAGAGCTGAAACAAATACTTGAAACGCAGGGTCTTGAGCCTATTCGCCGGCAATTGAAATTGCTGGACCCCGTGCATTATGCCCAAGTGGATTTGAAAAATACGCAACGAGTAATCCACGCCCTCGAAATTTGTTTGATGACGGGGCAACCTTATTCCTCGCTACGTAAAAGGCAGGTGCGTCAGCGACCGTTTCGCATCCTGAAAGTGGGGCTGTGTCGCCACCGTGAGGAATTGTACGAGCGGATAAATGCCCGTGTGGATGAGATGATAGCTGCCGGTTTGGAGGAAGAATGTCGCCAACTGTTGCCGTACAGACATTTAAATGCCCTAAATACAGTAGGTTATAAGGAGATATTCAAATATTTTGATGGCGAATGGACTCGCAATTTTGCTATCGAAAAAATCAAACAAAACACACGTATTTACTCTCGAAAGCAAATGACGTGGTTTAAGCGAGATGCTGATATTCAGTGGATTAACCTGTCGGAGATGAGTGAGGACGAAGCAGAAGCTCGAATACTGGCTTTGCTCGCTTCCGACCAAGACGAAAGGTAAATGAAAACAAACGAGAAACGAACCAATTACGTTGCCAAACAACTTCCGTTGCAGGAACTGACGGTAAACAAAGAGGTAGCTCTGCTCACCTTTTTGATGGAGAAGCGAGTGAAAAAAAGTCGCAATGCCGTTAAATCGTTACTGGCTCACAAACAGGTAGTTGTGAACAATAGGGTAGTGTCGCAACACGATTTTTTGCTGTATCCCGGCGATAAAATAACTATCCGTCGCAACGACCATACCAACGACCGTAAACAGCTGAAAGGCATACAGATAGTATTCGAAGACGATTTTTTTATCGTTGTGGACAAGCAACCGGGCATGCTGTCCGTAGCTACTGACCGCGAGCGACAAGAAACGGTGTACAGCATCCTGAATGCCTATCTGAGGGAGAAAAACAAAGAGGCTCGTGCATTTGTGCTTCATCGTTTGGATAGAGAAGCATCGGGTTTGATGCTATTTGCAAAAAGCCAACAAGTGCAGAACATTATGCAAGAGCGTTGGAACGAACTTGTACCCAAACGCACTTTTCAGGCGGTAATAGAAGGACATTTGCCTGCCAAAGGCACCATTACATCGTGGCTTACGGAGAATAAAAATTTCAAGGTATTTTCGTCGTCCCGCGAAAATGGCGGATTGAAGTCCGTTACGCACTTTTCCACTTTGCAGCACGGCACTCGCTACTCG
>JBHBVA010000080.1:0-2901 GCA_041793355.1 Bacteroidota bacterium
AGTGGTGTAGGTTTATCGGAGATAGGTGTGGCGAACGCTTCGGTTGCTCACCGAAATTTTAGAAGATAAGGTGTAAGTTGGTGGCTCTGGTCTTGCTTACACCCGACAATAAAGGCAGAGATAAGCATGTAGAAAGCAAATTGGTTCCTTGTTTGGACGAGAGTTCGAATCTCTCCAGCTCCACTAACGCAAAAGTACGTAGCCTGCTGATTAGCAGGCTATTTTCGTCTTAAATAACTACGTATAAGAGGGGTGTGTGATGCTTTTCAGCTAAATTTTCCGGATACGCAGTAGAAAAAAGTTGTATTTTAGCGTTTGAAAATTCAACTGCGTAGCAGTAAAAAATATCGGGTGTAAAAATCGAATTATTCTTTATCAATCAGGTAATTACGTCCTGTAAGGGAATGACTTTTTGAAGCAAATATTGCCCAAAATAGGCCTTAGATAAAGCTATCGAATCGCAAAAAATCTCTACTGCGGAATTTAGAATTACTGATTGTGTTACATAAAGAGAGTGGATTATGTCAAATGCTATTCAGTTGTGTCGAACCAATCACACGTCGTTGTACCTTGCATATTCGGTAAAAAAGATGTAGCTTTGCGGAGGGAATAGTCAAACTTATTTCCTAACAGTGATTTTATGAACATTTTAAAACAACGATTTATGATTCAAAAATTTGGTATGATGACACGCTTTGCCACGCTATTAGCGGTTTTGTTTGTGGCTTTTTCGTGTAGTAAAAAACTCAATCCATTGCCATCAAGCTTGTTCACGGCATCACCATCTCCGCTGGAACTGGTGGGAACAAAGGTCCCCGTTACAGTCAATGGAAAATTCCCCGAAAAATGGTTTCACAAAAACGCCATTGTAAACATCACACCCATACTGAAGTATGCCGGAGGTGAAGCTGTGGGCACAACATACACCTTTCAGGGAGAGAAAGTGTCGGGCAACAATGTTGTAATACCTAATAGTGGAGGTGGAGTTTTTGTGGTAAAATCTACTTTCGATTATGTGCCTGCGATGAACAAGTCGGAGCTTTACTTGCGTATAGAGGCATCTATCAAAGGGAAGAAGATGGTGATGCCCGATGTGAAAGTAGCCGATGGAGTGAACGCTACGGTAGCTTTGGCAACAGCGACAGCTTCTACCCCAGCCACTGCTCCCGACCAATTTCAACGGGTGGTAAAAGAAAAATACGATGCCAACATCAAGTTCCTTATTCAGCAAGCCGAACTCCGCAAAAGTGAATTAACATCCACCAATTTGGCCGCATGGAAAAGCCTTGTGGAAAGTGCGGTTCGTGATAGCAAGAAAGACGTAAACGTAGAGATTTCGGCTTATGCTTCGCCCGACGGAGGTTATGAATTAAATGAAAAGTTGGCGGGCAAGCGTGAGCAAAATACAAAAGCACATCTATCTAAAGACTTTGCTAAGCGAAACATTGCTCCAAACATTGTGGCGAACTATACCGCTCAAGACTGGGAAGGTTTTCAAGAGCTGGTAAAGGCTTCTAATATTCAGGACAAGGATTTGATTTTGAGAGTTTTGTCGATGTATCCTGATGCTGAAACTCGCGAACGCGAAATCAAAAATATTTCGGTAGTATTTAAAGAATTGGCCGAAACTATCCTGCCACAACTTCGTCGCTCTCGTCTGACTGCTTATGTAGATGTGATTGGCAAAACAGACGAGGAAATGGCTACTTTGTGGGCTTCTAACAAAAATGAGCTTGGCTTGGAAGAGTTGTTGTATTTTGCAACATTGCCCAACGCAAACGAACAAGCTATTTATGCCTTTGCTGCTGAAAAATATCCAAACGACGCTCGTGCTTGGAATAATTTGGCAAACACCTACTTCCGTAAGGGAGATGTAGCCAAAGCTACACAATACTACAACAAGGCTGCCAGCCTAAACGGGAACGATGCTTCGGTGAACGCTAACTTGGGTCTGTTGGCTTTGAACGAGGGAAATCTTGACAAGGCTCAACAATACTTGGGTAAAGCTGCGGGTGCAAGCACGGTGAATGAAGCTCTCGGATTGCTCTACTTGCAACAAGGCAAATACGCTAAAGCAGTAGAGGCTTTCGGCAATGCCAAAACCAACAATGCTGCTGTAGCAAATTTGTTAGTGAAAAATTACGATAAAGCTCAAAGCATACTTGATGCTGTGCCTAATAAGGATGCAAATACTGCCTATATTGCGGCTGTGGTAGCAGCTCGTGCAAATAATCTTGCAGGAGTAACTAAAAATCTGAAAGAGGCTGTCCGCTTGGACGCTAAAATGGCGGACCGAGCCAAAGTCGATTTGGAATTTGCCAAAATTCTTGCAGGCGCCGGAGTGATTCCTTCCGGTAAATAAAATTCACGCAATGAGACTACTGTCATTTTGGAGCCCGTGAGGGCGGTCTCGCAATGCAAATAGAAAGCCGACTACTTATCAGAGGTCGGCTTTTTCTTTATTTTAGGATTCTGCTATATAAGAAAAAAGCTCCAAATCCCGACGTATAACGATAGAAGTAGAGGCTATTATAGATTCGAAATAACACTTTACAATTCAAGAAGTTGTATTTTGGCGAGTTATATTTAGTCGCTTTTTATACTTCGGGGAAAGATTTTTTTCAACAAAATATTTGCCAAAAAGAAAAAACGTTGTACATTTGCACCCGCTAAGCGAAGCAAGATGGTCTTGATTAACTTCAAGATATTTTTCTTTAACTCGTTCAGAAAATTGCGGAAATAGCTCAGTTGGTAGAGCACGACCTTGCCAAGGTCGGGGTCGCGGGTTCGAGTCCCGTTTTCCGCTCTGGTCTGCCCGGATGGTGAAATGGTAGACACGCAAGACTTAAAATCTTGTGGCCATTATGGCTGTGCGGGTTCAAGTCCCGCTCCGGGTACGAT
>JBHBVA010000081.1:0-7889 GCA_041793355.1 Bacteroidota bacterium
CGTTTTAAGCCAACAAAATAAGCGTAATTTTGCGAAAGAAAAAAATTACATTTCACCGAAAATGAGAAAATATTTTGTCTTGTGTACGTTATTGGGCTGTGTACTAAATACCCAAGCTCAAACCTACCAACAATGGGTAGAAAAATCCGTTGAAGCTGTGGAGAAAAAAGACTATCAAGCGGCTCAAACAGCTTTGAAGCAGGCTCTTGTACAGGAACCGGCTAATCCTAATAACACCCTGTTATTGATTAACTTAGGAACGGTACAACGATATTTGAAACTCTATGCAGAGGCTCTAAATTCGTACAATGCAGCTCTTGCCAAATACCCCGACAATGTGGGAATGCTACACAGCCGTGCCAGCCTCTATTGCGAAATGGAAAAATGGAACGAGGCTTTGTTGGATTACAACCATATTCTGCATACCGACAAAAATAACTATCAGGCTTACAATCAGCGTGCAATGCTTCTGGTACAACAGAAAAAATACTCTGAAGCCTATGCCGATTATGCAAAACTTGAAGAATTGAAACCGAATCTTCCCGACGGACCGATGGGAAAAGCTCTGATTGCGAAGATGGAACAAAAATGGTCGGAAGCGGAGGAGATATACACCACACTAACGTACCGCTACAAAAATCGAGGCGACTTATACGCCCACAGGGCAGAATGTTATTTACACCTAAATAAACTGGCTCATACTCAGCAAGATATAGAAAAAGCAATTTCGCTAAACTACACCGACCCTTACGTATATGTGTTGCGTGGGCAACTACGCTTGAAGCAATACGACAAAGGTGCGGCTGTGAAAGACTTTTTGCAAGCTAAATCGCTGGGTTACAATCCATCCGTTATAGACGAATATATCCGCTCGGCGGGGAAAAAGCCTTAGTTTCGCAAGCCTTGCAACAGCCGTTGCACTTGCTCTATCAGCGACTGCGTTTCGTCGTTGAAGACGATTACGTCTGCCAACTTAAGTCGTTCGGTATCGTCCATTTGAGCATCCATCCGAATCTCTATTTGTTCGGCATTCATATTTGTCCGCTTCATCACTCTGCTGATTCTCAAATCTTTAGGAGCATACACCAACAGCGTTTTATCCACCAACCGATTAAAACCCGATTCGTGTAAAATGGCACTTTCCAACCCCACGATTCCGACTCCCTCTTGTTGCTTTTGATGCAACCACTGTCGGAAGTGCCTTGCCACACAGGGATGAATAATATCGTTTGCCTGCTTCAATTTTGCAGTATCGCCAAAAATTATTTCGGCGAATAATGCCTTATTTATACGTCCGGCATCGTAAATATGTTCGCCAAAAGCCTTTTGTAGCTCTTTTTGTAGCAACGGGTCTTCATCAAGTAGTTTTTTTGACTCGTCATCAGCCACATACACAGGTATTTGCATTAGTTCCAATAGATGCGAAACCGTACTTTTTCCGCTACCTATTCCTCCCGTGATACCTATAACCAACGTTTTTTCCTGCACCATACTACTCATTTTTCTCCAAGATAAACTCCACTCGCGAAGGTGAAATAGATATGTTTTGTATCATCGAACTTGGGGTTTTGGTCAGTCGCAAATGAATATTTCTGTCCTTTGCACTCAGCAACTCATTGTAATCCAAATCAATACCAAAATCCTCAGGCAATATTTTATTGAATTGCGACAGAGAAACGGCAAACGAAACTGTTACGTTGGATGGGAAAAATATCACGTTGATGTTCGCCGGTTGATTGAGGCAACGGATAGGAACCGTAAATTCCTTTTCGGCAAACTCAGCAACGGGAATATTCACCTCCACCACATCAGGCACAAATTTCACACGATGCAACGATTTGATTTTCAAATTACTGCGAATATCCTTATCCACATTATTGAACTGCTCGGCAACAGTATAAGCAATATCCAGCGTACTCAAAATAGTACCGGACGAATATGCCAACACGCTATCGGGTTCGACAATAATATCGCCACTGAGCAAAAAATTGGTTTTCGTATTCACCGTTCCGTCAAATATCACAGGCACTTTTTTGGCTTGCAACAGTTCGTAATCCAACGATATGCGTGTAGGGCTATACTTCTGTATTACAGCATTTTTGTTGAGCCGGCTTTTCAAAAGCTGCACCAACTGCTCGTCTTTGATGAGCGTATTGTTCGTGCGGATATAGTTCCGCACATTCACCTCCACCGTATCGGGATGTACGGACATCCGCAATAGGGAAATTCCCTTGTCGGACATCGAAACGGTAATCTGCTGTGGCAGGTCGTTTTTCAAAAAAATACTATCCGGAATGCCCACATATCTCACCGGCACAACCACTGTTCCCTCTATGGGATTGCTCAACACCAAAATTATCCAAAACACCGACGACAGTGTAAGGAAAAACAAAAACGTCAAAACCTTTTTCCGCTCGATAGAAGCGGAAAAAGTCTTGACAACACTTTTAAAATTCGATATGATGCTTTGCATTCTACTCATCATACCAAAAGGTTCTTTCTTTTCGTATCTTACTGATTGTTAGCCACTTCTTCGGCACGTGCAAAAACAGAAGTTTTTTCTACTTTGATTTTCACACCATCTGCCACTTCTACCAAAAAGTAGCTTCCCGACACTTCGCGAATACGTCCGTGTATTCCTCCGGCTGTAACCACTTTGTCGCCTACTTTCATCGCTTCGCGAGCTTCTTGCAACGCTTTTTGACGTTTTTGTTGTGGACGAATCATAAAAAAGTAGAAGATGGCAATAATTGCCACAATCATTATCACAGACGACCAAGGGTTTCCTTGTGCTTGCAACAAAACACTGAATATCAACATAATAATTTATTATATAAAAGTTTAACTTATCCTTAAATAAAAAAACTCCATCGGCACACAGCCGGATGTTATCTGGTGAGTTTACCTTCGCTCCGCAGCTCCTTTGCCACCGCATCTAACACCCCATTGATGAAGCTTGCACTTTTGGGCGTGCTATATATTTTAGCAAAATCGATATATTCGTTAAATATCACATTTACAGGTATTTCCAAAAACTCCAACAATTCGGTTATTGCCATCTGCATCAATATCATGTCCATTTGAGCAATGCGGTCGGCTTCCCAATCTTTGGCATGCTTGTCTATCATAGCCGTTGTTACTTGTTGGTTTTTCAACGTTTTATGCAACAACGATATGGCAAATTCTCTATCATCTTCGCTACGAAACATCGGCAACAATACATCCTCCTCTGTCAGCTGCTCTGCCGACTTTTTGATGGCTTTCAGCACGTAATCGTACACTGTTCCAACATCTTTTCGCTGAACGGTTTCATCTTCAATGAGATGGGCTATATTTCCGTCGCCACAGATGTAGTTTTTGAATACGATGCTCCAATATTCTGTATCCTTAACAAACGATTTGTTGCGAAAAGCCTCTTCTTGCTCGGCAACCACCTCTGCCGACTTCAGCAAAGTGTGATATGTGGCAAGCGTATCTTCGTGCCAATAGATGGAGTGTTCCTCAAAAAATTCGTTGAGGTCGTTATCCTTGAAAAGATATTTCTTACAAACTTTCTTCCAAAAACTACAATCGGCTTTTAAGCTGTCCTCTTCTTTCAGATAGTCGGCATAAATACCTGAGGACAAGATAGTATCAAGCAAACGGCGAACAATAGCCTCACCGTCGGGTTCGTCCCAAAGCAAACCGTTCTCCTCCAAAAAAGCCGCCATCTTTTCCGAGCGTCTTAAAAGCTCGGTAAAGCGGTTGTCTGTTAAGCGATTGTTAGGATTTATATCCTCACGAGTGGGCAAAAAGCGTGTTTTTCGTTGCTCAATTCGCTTTTTGTAAGCATTGCTCAATTCCACCAACAGGGACAAAAAATGGTAATACAGCTGGTGGGTTTTCTGCAAACTCTGCATCAATTCCACCTCAGCTTGCTTGGCACTGTCGCCACTTTGCAGGGTGGCATACAACGTTTGTGCTACTCTTGCACGGATGAGAACTCTGTTTATCATCAAAAAAATAATCTTCGAGATGCAAAGGTAACTTTTTTTCTTGATGCCGAAAAATATTTATAGAGGGAATGTTTCACCTTTATTTTACCTCCTAAAAATTTGGCAAAGTACACACTTTTTCATACCTTTGTTTGTCGTTTCGGAGCACCTCATTTTGGCACAAAACGACACAGATACGCACATTTATAATTTCAAAAAAAGGACGTTTATGACAATTTTCAACATTCAAGACAAGAAAGAAAAGGCGGATGCGGGTGGTGTTTACGACCTGAGTAAAATGAAGCTGACCGATTGCGAAAGCTCCTCGCCGGTGTACAACGAGGTTTTGCGTATCTTCCGAAACGTTTTCGAATACATTGATATTAGTAAGATTCTGAAGAATTTATAATTTCCACTTTTATAACACCTCTCTCTTTCTCTACGGAAGGGCAAAAGGTAAAAAAGGGCTATTTCAAACAAGCATTGAGATAGCTCTTTACTTTTCGGGCAGATACTCACTTCTATTCGCAAATACCCTGAACGGCCGTATCGGAGATTCGCAAGGTGGGCTGTTGGGGGGCATTCTTCGAAACAGAAGAGAGCCAACTCACAATGCGAATTGGCTCTCTTGTTTACGTTGCGTTAACACCACGTGGTTAGAAGCGATAGCCGATATTTACGCCGGCATTAGGCTCTATGGCCATAAACTTGCTATTTACTGTAGAGCTGAAGTTACGAGCAATGTTTACGAAAGGGTTCACAGTGAAAGCATTATTAAACACCCACTTATAACCTCCACCGATACCCAAAATAAACGAATCGAGCTTGGTTTCTACCCCATTTTCTTTAAGCTTTCCGAAACGGAATTTGGCAAAGGGCGAAATAACGATGCCCGAACCTTGATTATCGTCCTCGTCGCCAACGTAGTAGTTGTAGCCCAAAGATAAACTTGTGGCACTAAACTTCTTTTTGGTGCTATACGAAAAACGGTCGTTGAGTAGCAAATCGAAGCTCAGCGACTGGTTATCGTCGATGTATCGCTCGTATCCCACTTCTGCCGATGCTATAGCCAATACGTTCAGGATGTTAAGCCTCGCTTCATTTTGTTTTTCCTGTGCATTTGTTTGCACTGTATAAGCACATAATGCAATCAATACGTAAATAATTTTCTTCATAAACAATTCCTCCTTTTTTTTTAAATTCTTACGATGCCACAAAGATACGCTTTTTTCAGTAAAAGTCTTATGCAAAAAAAGGGAGCTACCTTATTTCTTTGTTGAGGTAGCTCCCTTTTCTATACTAAGCAGTGGTTAGTCATTTTACCAACAGCTTTTTGCCGTCTTGCGTTACATAAATTTTACCGCGAGTAAGCGTATTCACACGGCGACCATTGAGGTCGTAAAAGACGCTACCTCCCAAGCTACTTACTTTTACGTCTGAAATATCAGTGGTAGCCTCTGTATCAATAGAGTAACGATCACCTGTCAAGTCTTCAACCGAAAGGGCAACGTAAGCGATGTTGTAACCGCCCCAACCGATAGATGGCGTACCTTCTTCTTCCCACAAGAACGCAAACTTGTTGTCTTTTTGCAAGTCCATTGTAGAGTATGCCGATTGAGTTTCGCTCACACGTTTACCCAAAGTCCAGCTGGAAAGAGCCGCAAATGTAGCAGGGGCTTTATCGGCATCGGTTACTTCTTTGTACCAAACACTTACATAGTTACGAGCTGAGTGATTAGGCACTGATTGGAAAGCAAGCAATACTTTGCTGTTGTCGCTCTTACGAACAGCGTTCACAAAATACAATTCGCCATCGCAAGCATTGGTTCCGGTTGTAATACCTGTAGCAACTGCTCCCCAAGTACCTACACCGTTTTTCACGTCATCCTGACCCGAACCGAAAGTAAATACGTTCACACGGCGACCACCCGACATGCGACTACTTACCACGATTGTTCCGTCGGGGAACTCTTCGCACTTCGCCTCATCACCTGATGGGATAGGTCTGCTATCAATACCACCAAGAATTTTCCAAGTTTTACCAAAGTCGTCGGAGAACACTACACGGTTATCGGTTGTCGTTGGTGAACCTTGCTCACGACCGGCAATTACACCATACACACGGTAGTACTCGCCTACTTTCACCACACGGCTTTGCATCAATCTACCAGAAGCAAAGAACATTCCATTCAGAGTAACACCATTGTACACATCATTATAAAAGTGTGAAGTTTTTTCTTCCGGAGTACTCCATTGCCATTGGTCTGTTGCATCGTCGTAGTTACCTTCGATGCGAACTACACGCATTGGGTCTGTATTTGTTGCGTTCCAGAATGTTTTGTTACCTGTAACAGCTATCAATAACGCTTTGTTTTGTGTGCGGTCGGCCACAAGTGCGGCATCGCCGTAACCAAGAGTATGAGGAGTTGTTCCGTGAGCAATCACTGTTTGACGAGGTTCCCACGTAGCACCATTGTCTTTACTTACACGTGCCACAATATCGATGTTACCGTTTCCGAAACCGATATCCGCACCGTTGTAACGGTAATCGGCCATAGCAATCACGTGTCCGTTGGCAGCTACTGCCACTGCAGGAATACGGAATGGAACCGGTGTAGCTGGAGGACCGTAGAACACGTAGTGCGTTTTATTGTCCACGAAAGAATAATTGATGGCGATAGTTTTGTCCTCATTCAAATCACCTATGTAAAGAGAGTCGTTAGCGGTTGTGCCACCTTCTGTAAGATTGGTCAATCTGTAGTTGCGAAGCACCTTGAAAGGAGCAACCGAGAATGACGAGTTTTTGGGCAAGTAAAGCACCTTCGTAGGTTCTGTGGCAACCACACCGGTAGTAGATGCTTGCGACAACGCTGTTCCGTAGCGAACGTTCAAGTTGCTGAAACGATTTTGTGTATCAGGCAAATTCGTAGGCAAGTTGGTAGCCGTTGCGTTGAGAGTTACCCTTACGCTTGCTCCGCCAAAGTTCCAGTGGCTACCGCCATCTGTTTCGGCATAACATTTAATGGTACCACCATTCACACCTCCGTAAGCATTAGGAGCTTGTGCACTTGAAGTACCTACTATCTTAAGTGTGTATCCGGGACCATCTTGCACATTCAAATGAGTGTTGAGCATTTGCCATGAGGCGGCTCCCGCAGTTGCGGTCATTGTTACCAACGAACCGTCCACCGGATTTTGTACCATTGTAGCGGCTTTACTTTCGCCTGTAACTTTATTATAAATCTTAAAGCTGTCGGCCGTTCCTACCAAACACCAAAGGAAGCGTTCGTCTGCCATATCGATGGCTTTGCTGGTGATGCCCACACTGTCGTCATCCATTCGCCAAGCGTAGTTGTTGTTGCGAGCAGCGGTAATGCGTATCCATCGGTCTCCGTAATTTGTGCTGAAAAGAGCAGATTCGAAGTTCGCTTTGAGGCGAAGCGGAGCCTGCAAATCAGTAACTTGTGTAACCACTTCACCTGTAGTTTCGTTGGTGAAGTTTTGGAATGTATAAAGGTCGTCGGTAGAGCGTCCTGTAAGTGCAGGCACGGCTACGGTAGCTCCTATTGAGGAAAGAGCTATCATACCCTTATCTTTAATCGTACCATTGTTCCAAGTGTAAAGCCCTTTGGCTCCGGGAATATTAGGCGTAATAATTACGGCAGGAGCCAACATACCTTCTGTTATTCTCCAGTGTCCACCACCGTCTGTCGCATTGTAAAAACGCACATCGTTTCCCTGTCCATTATAAGAGTTGAGCGACATAGAGTTCGTTACATCTTTCAAGTTGAAAGTATAGCCCGGATTTGCACCGGCATCGTAAGCCAGCTTCCAAGATTTGGCAGTAGCATCAGTGGCAAGCACTGCGTATGTTCCATCGTTATTGTTAGCTGCGGTAAGAGCAAAACCCTCTCC
>JBHBVA010000082.1:0-4813 GCA_041793355.1 Bacteroidota bacterium
GGCGGAAAGCACGTGGTGAAGTACGCTTTCAAAACAGGGTTGCCGGTGGATACGGTGTTCAGCGTAAGCAAGGCTCGCGAATGCTCGTTTGCCCGCTTCGACGGCTTTGAGGTGTCGCCCGACGAAAAGCGTATTCTGCTGTACTGCAATGCCGAACAGATTTATCGCCACTCGTTTCGGGCAGATTATTACTACTACGACATCCGACGCAACCTGGTGAGCAAACTCACCGACAAAAAGGCAAAACAATCGGTGCCGATATTCTCGAAGGACGGACGGATGCTCGCCTACGTGTGCGAAAACAACATCTGGCTGGTAAAATTCGATTACGGCTCGGAGTCGCAAATAACCAAAGACGGAAGTGCGGGCAAAATCATCAACGGAGCCACCGATTGGGTGTACGAGGAGGAGCTTGCCACTACGCACATTATGGACTTTTCGGCGGATAATAAACTGCTTGCCTTTGTCCGCTTCGACGAGTCGCAAGTGCGAGAATACTCCTTTCAAAGCTATCGGGGAGGTTTGTATCCGCAACTGCAGTCGTTTAAATATCCCAAAGCCGGCGAACAAAACTCCGGCATCTCGCTTCACGTGTTCGACATCGAAAACAAAACTACCCGCAAGGTAGATTTGCCCTCTTCCGACGTGGAATACATTCCCGCCATCCGTTTTTTGCCCAACGAGAGTTCTCTGGCGGTGATGACCCTCAACCGTACACAAAACGTGTTTGCAATGTATGTGGTAAATCCGCGTTCGCTGGTGGCAAAAGAGGTGCTACGCGAGCAAAGCGAATATTACATCGACTCCGAACTCATCAGTCAGATACGCTTCATTCCCGGCCATTTTATCTACCTGAGCGAACGCAGCGGATACACACAAGCCTACCTGTACACCAACACGGGCATACTCAAAAAGCAACTGACCAACGGAAAGTTTGACCTCACCAATCTGCTGGCTGTGGATGCGGCATCGCAAACTATTTACTATCAGGCGGCAAGCGTGAATGCTATGCAGCGTGAAATTTTTAAGCTGAATATGGTAAAGGGCAATGCCGTTTGCCTTACGCCAAAGGCGGGAACAAACAGGGCTTACTTTGCCGAAAACGGAAAATACTTTATCAACACCTGGAGCGATGCCCAAACACCGCCGGTGGTTACCGTGAACGACAACAACGGAAAACAACTGCGTGTGCTGGAAGACAACAATGCCCTGCAAGCTGTGCTGAAAACCGTGCGTCTGCCCAAAAGGGAGTTTATCACGCTGAATGCCGCCGACGGCACTCCGCTGAATGCCTACCTGATGAAGCCTACAAACTTTGATGCCACGAAAAAATATCCCGTAGTGATGGTGCAATACAGCGGGCCCAACTCGCAACAAGTGCTGAACAGCTACAATGTGGACTGGACAAGCTATCTTGCCGAACAGGGATACATCGTAGCGTGCGTAGATGGACGAGGAACCGGAGCAAGAGGCGAGAAGTTTCGCAAACAAACCTACCTGCAACTGGGTGTGCTGGAGAGCGACGACCAAATAGCCGCAGCCAAGCAGTTGGGCAAAATGCCATTTGCCGATGCCCAACGCATAGCCATTTGGGGGTGGAGCTTCGGAGGCTACAACGTGCTGATGTGTATGGGACGCGGCAACGGCACGTTCAAAGCCGGAGTGTCCATTGCTCCCGTTGCCGACTGGAAGTTTTACGACACCATCTACACCGAACGCTTTATGCGTACACCGCAGGAAAACGCAAGCGGATATGCCAAAAGTTCGGCTTTGAGCTACGTGAACACCTTCAGCGGCAACCTGCTGCTGATGCACGGCACGGCAGACGACAACGTGCATTTTCACAACGCCACAGAATATACGCAGGCAATGGTGGATGCCGACAAGCAATTCCAAATGTTTGTGTTCCCCGACAAGGACCACTTTATACACGGTGGCAACACTCGTTACTATCTGTACAAAAAGGTAGTGGACTTTTTCGGCAAGAATTTGTAAAAAACATCCCCATAACGGAAAGAAAAAAGCGACAACAATGAACCAATCGAAACTGCAACCTGCTCGTGTGCGAAAGCCCGACTGGCTGAAAATAAAGATAGGCGGAAGCCTGCAATTTGCCTCCACCAAAAACGTGGTGGAGGGGCAACGGATGAACACCATTTGCCACAGTGGCAATTGCCCCAATATGGGTGAATGCTGGGCAAGGGGAACAGCCACCTTTATGATTGCGGGCGACATCTGCACCCGCTCGTGCAAGTTTTGCAACACCAAAACGGGCAAACCCTTGCCGCTCGACCCCGACGAACCCCGACGTGTGGCAGAATCCGTAAAGGCACTAAACTTGAAATATGCCGTCATCACCTCTGTGGACAGGGACGACTTGCCCGACCAAGGGGCAGAGCATTGGGTGCAAACCATCCGCCACATTCGCGAGGCTTGCCCCGGCACCGGTGTGGAGGTGCTGATACCCGACTTTCAGGGGAAAACGGAGCTGGTGGACAAGGTGTGTGCGGCAGGAGCCACCGTAGTGGCACACAATATGGAAACAGTGCGGAGGCTGACCCCCTCGGTGCGGAGTGCCGCCAAATACGACGTGAGCCTCGGCGTATTGCAACGCATCGCCCAAAATGGCATCCCTGCCAAAACAGGCGTAATGCTCGGCTTGGGCGAAACACCGGAGGAGATACTGCAACTGATGGACGACCTGATTGCCATCGACTGCCGCATACTCACTTTGGGGCAATATTTGCAACCCACCCGCAAACATCTGCCGGTGCAGGAGTATGTTCACCCCGACACCTTTGCCCGCTACAAACAAATAGCTCTCGACAAAGGCTTCAAACACGTGGAGAGTGGTCCGCTTGTACGCTCGTCGTACCACGCCGAAAAAGTGAACGAGGGAGGCGGCTTGCTGTGAAAAGTGAAATCTAAGATTAAAAAAAACGAACAATGAGAAAGATGATTATTTTAGCCGGTCTTTGCCTGATGATTGCAGGTTGCAATACGGCAAAAGACGATTACAACAAGGGGCTAGAACTGTATGCGAAAGAGCAGTACACCGAAGCGGTAGAGTTGTTCAGAAAAGCAGCCGAACAAGGAGATGCCAAGGCTCAAACTGATTTAGGGTATTGTTATGCTGAAGGCTATGGTGTAGAGCAATCTTACCCCCAAGCAGTAGCGTGGTACAGAAAAGCCGCTGAACAAGGAGATGCCTGGGCTCAATCTTATTTAGGGACTTGTTATGCTGAAGGCTATGGCGTAGAGCAATCTTACGCCCAAGCGACAAAATGGTACAAAAAAGCAGCGGAACAAGGGAATATTCGTGCTCAAAATAATTTAGGAAATTGTTATTATTATGGCAATGGTGTAGAACAATCTTACACCAAAGCCGTAGCGTGGTGGAGAAGAGCAGCGGAACAAGGGTTTGCCAAGGCTCAAAATAATTTAGGAAGTGCTTATTATGGAGGCTATGGCGTAGAGCAGTCTTATACCAAAGCAGTAGAGTGGCTCCGCAAAGCCTGCGAGAATGGGTCTGAAGAAGCGTGTGAACTACTCAATAAAATCAAATAATATTTCCCCGTCGGGAGGAGGCTTTCGTGGAAATGCCCGAAGCTCATTTCCTTAAGGGACGAGCAATCGGGGAAAGTTTTTCGGCAAAAAACTTGAGGAAACGGCTTTCGGGGAAATGCCCGAAGTCCATTTCCTTAAGGGCGAGCAATCGGGAAAAGTTTTTCGACAAAAAACTTGAGGAAACGGCTTTCGGGAAAATGCCCGAAGCCCATTTCCTTAAGGGCGAGCAATCGGGAAAAGTTTTTCGGCAAAAATTTGCTTGGTGCCGTGTGTTTGGCAATTTTATTAAACCTCAAAAAATAACAGAATATGAAAAAATTAAGTACAAAAATCAGAATCTCCGAGCTGGCAGATGTGTCGGCAAGGTTGGTAGCGTTGTTCAAAGGTGAAAAATCTTTGGCGGAAGATGTGTTTTTAAAACCGCTTTTCGCACAGATAGAGGAAAAGTCGGTAGCTCTGTCGGTGGCAATAAAAAAGGAAAGTGTCATTTCAAAACTGGACGAGCTGGACGGACTGCGAGACGACACCATTCGCGACCTGAGAAGTGCTTTGGCAGGTTACGCATCGCTCCGCACGGCAGAAATCAAGGAGAGTGCAGAGCAACTGCTCGCCATCTTTGACCGCTACGGGCTGAAAATCGTAAAAGAAAACTTCTCCGAAGAGTCGGGACACATAGAGTCTATGCTCCGCGATTTTTCGGAAGCTCCCGCAAAGGCGTTGGTGGAAAAACTGGGAGGCATAAAAGAGATTTTACAAGAGCTGCAAGAGCGACAATCGGCCTTCAACACAGAACGTGTGGCTTACGAAAAAACACTCTCGGTGCAAGGTGCTACCGCTTCGGCTTCAGTGCTGAAAAAACCGCTTTTGGAGTTGCTGAATGCGAAACTATTGAGCTTCCTCACGGCAATGAAAGAGCAGGAAAACTATCGGGGCTTTGCAGCCGGCGTAGCCCGGTTTATCGACGAGATGAACGAAACCATCGCCCGCAGAGGCAAAAAATAAAAAAACGTAGGGGCGTAGTGCATACGCCCTTTACAATTTGATTTGGGGAAACATCGGGGCATATAATCATACGCCCTGTGTAATGAAGAGGTTGGCAACCACCGAACAAATAGCCGTGATGCTACCGTCAGCGGCGGTTGTTGCCGTCCAGTCGATGAGTGCATACACCTGCGTTGTGGTGCCGGCCTTGCGTAGGAAACAGTGTGTTTTCCAGCTTGTTACTCCGTCCTCGTTGATGAAGTCA
>JBHBVA010000083.1:0-9056 GCA_041793355.1 Bacteroidota bacterium
GGAACTTTTACTTGCATCAGTATGCGAGTGTAGTAGCTCGCCGTATAGTTTGCGAAACTCGTTCTGCTCTTTTTCTACCGTAAACAATTCGCAAACACGCTTGTGGGCAGCCTCAGCATAAGTTTGTCGCAGTTCATCGTCGGTAAACAGTTTGTCGATGGCTTGAGCATACGCTTGCACATCGCTGTTGGGCACCTCTATGCCCGTTTGCTGATGTATGGATACTTCGTTCACGCCCGAACCTTCGATGGTGAACGTTACGGGTACGCACTTGCAATACATCCCTTCGGCAAGAGCCAGGCCAAATGCTTCGTTTTTGGTGATGGAGGGAAAGGCAAATATTTCGGCAATATGCAGATGGCAACGCAGTGCTTGCTCCGAGAGCCGTCCGGTGAATACCACCCTCGACGATTGTGTTTGTTGTTTAAGCTCCTCTGTAAGAGGACCTTCTCCTGCAATCACCACAAGGCAGTCTTCACGAATCAGCCGTTCGGCCTTCAGTAGCAGATGCAATCCTTTGTAAGGCACGTGCCTACCTACGAAAAAAACAATTCTCTTGTGGTTGTACTTTTCTCGCAAGGAGGCTATGTATTGATTATCAGAATCTTGTAATTCAAATCGTCTGGGGTCGATACCGTTGTGGATAATTCGCACCTTGTGCAAGAAACGGCTTAGTGGTGCCGACCCGTTTTTGTAACTGTTGCTGGTAACTACAATGGCATCGGCACGTTGCAACAGCTTTTGCTCCATTTTTTTGAACACTTTGTAGAGCAATTTTTGCTTCACGATGTCTAAGTGCCAATGCACTACCAATTTGATGTGGCGAGGCAAAATGATATTTAGCAAAAAGGCCACAAACACATTGGGGTGATGGAAATGCACGGCATCGGGTTGCCATTTTTTGAGGATGCGTCGCAACACAAACGGATAGCTCACCGACAAAGATTGACTTGCCACTTTGGCGGTGCTGTGTGGGCGAATCACTTCAATATCATTGATAACATCTTGCTTGAATCCGCTTTCGTGATTGAAAGCGATAACTTTGTTTTGATATTCGGTGAGCCCTTCTGCCACGTCTTGTGCTACGGCTTCGGTTCCTCCCCGAAAGGGAAAGTAATATTTTGAAATGTGGAGAATTTTGTGTGGTAAATTCATAATTAAGATGCAATTGATTGAATAATTTTGCTTAGTTTGAGGGCACTTTCGTGCCAAGAGTAAGTGGAGGAGGTTTTGAAGCCCTGTTCCACCATTTGTTGGCGATACTGACTGTTTTGCACAATGTTTTGCATTTGTTGGGCAAGATGCTCAGCCGAGTGTGCATTGCAGTAGCAAGCACTATCGGCAAACACCTCGCGAAATACCTCTATATCCGATACAATGGTAGGGCATCCGCACTTTTGTGCCTCCAAAGGCGGAATGCCAAACCCCTCGTACAGAGATGGATACACAAACGCAAAGGCTGTTTGATATTGTTGTATCAGCTCGTGGTCCGACACCCGTCCCAAAAAACGGATTTGGGGATGTTGCACATATCGTTGCACATCCACTTGCCCGAAGCTGTTGGTATGTGAATCGCCTATTACACGTAGTTGAAAATCAGGGTTTTGCTTGCTGAACAAGTCGAACGCTTGCAACGTCAGCAAAAAGTTTTTACGATGGTTGAGCGACGACACTGCCAAAAAAAACTTTTCCCTTTGTTCGCCATCCTGTGCAGTAAATTTATCGCTTACAGCATTGTATATCACGCTTATACGCTCGTTGCCTATTCCGTAAAAATTCTGCAGCTCCTTCTGCGAAAAACGGCTCACCGTGATAAGGTGCCGAGAGGACTTTATTACTCCGGGTATGAGGAATTTATAAAACCACAAAAAGCTCTTGGAATATGTTTGCGGATACACGAGAAAAGCAACGTCGTGTATGGTCGAAATTTTGTTACGGTACCACAACGGAGCCGTATTTGCCAAGTTCAGCAACAGCGGATTACCCTCGTTTCGCAAATACATCGGCAGGTCGTATTGCTCCCAGAGATGCCCCGTGTGCTTGCCCACCACCACTACATTCAGCTGACGAGCAATGTCGCAGTGCAGGATGTTGTGCGGTGCCACAAATACGGGTTCGTCGGGTAGTAGCTTTTGCAACTGTAGCGACAGCTCTATGCCGTAGCGTTGCACCCCCGTGATGGGTTGTGTAAGAAAGCGGGCGTTTACATATACTCTTTTGTTCATAGGCTAATATACTTTTGCGGTTGTTAAGGACTCATCTTCTCCCATCCACATACCTACCAGAAACATCCACGCCCAAAACACGGGATTGCTAAGGTCGGGGATACCCAACACTTGCGTGATGGTGAACACCACACCCCAAAAAAACAGAAAGGATGCTGCCTTGTTGTGTATCTGTTGATACAAGTTCCGAAACAGAAAACCCATTGAAATGGCATATAGTACGGTACCTATCAGCCCCACACCTGCCAACATATTGAAGAAGAAGCTGGAGCAACGGTTGCTCCCCATCCCTACACCCAATCCGTAGGTGTCTAAAAACATCTGAAAGGACATTGTGTTGGACATAGAGCGAATGATGCCCGACTCGGAAGCCGCTTTGGTGGTAAGTATCTCCACCATTATATCGAACAACCCCGAAATATAAAACACGGCAAAGGTGATGCCCGAAAAAAATAGCAACGTAAACAGCTGACGCTTGCCACTAAGTGCCGCCCAAACCACCGTGCCGATGGCGATACCTGCATAGGCTGTGCCCGATAGCGTGAGTAGCAAACAGACCAACGAGCCTATCAGCAGTATGGTGTTGTATATGGAACGCTTGTCGGCAAGCAGAGCAACCACTGCCGTTGCCAAAAACTGACCGGCATACGAGGCTTCGGTGAAGTTTGCTATCAGGCGAAACTGACCGGCTACAGTGTCCTCTAATATCAGAGCGTGGCTGGTGTTGTTGTCGAAAAACTGGGTGGGAAACGGCAATGCAAACACAAATTTGCTAACTAACCGCCATAATCCAAACACAATTACCAAGGCAATAGCCACATACAAAAACCGCATTTGGAGCCTGAAATCGAGCGTCTTGCGGAATGAAAATACCAAAAGCAACACAGCAGCATCCACCAACAGCAACACTATTTGAGCTATGTTGGAGGTGGTGAATTGCAATGGTATGCCTCGCATAGCCACTCCGTCGTCTATCCCAAATTTGGGGAGCAACACCCGCACATCGTAGGCAAACAAATGGGGCATAAATATGGTTACAAGCACCGAAAAACCGGTGAAAACCAGAAATATCTTTATCCAGCGAGGAATACTCCTATCCAACGTATAGTCGGGATGGTGCATCAGCATCATCCCGGACTTTAGCAGAAAGAAAAGCTCCGTAACCAGCAATGGAGACATCTCCAAGCCCCCCAAACCTATCACCGATGAGGTTTGAAAGATGGTGGACACAATCATCAGCCCCACCAAATACCGCAGGTGAACAAACAACAGTGCCAAACACAATGATAACCAAACAATTCCGAATAAGTCTATGGTCATACCTTAGAAAAAACCTTTACTACTCATTGCCCTGAACATGGCTTTTTTGTCTTGCCACGAATAGGGCGATATTACTAACAACGGCAAAAATAACAATAAAAATATTGCCACAAATGGGTAATAGCTCGCTTTTGAGCGGTGTTTACGAAAGAAAAGAAACAAGCTTTGCAGAGGCCATCTTTTTTTTATCAATCGCTTTCCTGCATTCAAGCTCCCGCCTTCGTAATGCAATATGTCGGGAGTATCTATCAGCATACTTACCAAGCCATGTTGGCGGTAGCGATATTGCATATCGGTTTCTTCGTAATACATAAAATAATCGGGGTCGAAAAGTCCGTATTTACTTGCTGTTTCTCTGCGTAAAAAAAGGTCGGCTCCGATGACGTATTCTACTTCACAACCATTTGATAAACTGCTATTTAGCGGATAGTCAAACTTGCTTCCTTTAAACGGAATTTTCAACGAGGACAAGATGGGATATACAATCCACTCCTCAAGCGAATTGCGGTAAGTCGGAAAACGACCATACGAATGTGTGGTTTGTAGTTGTTGGTCTTTTAGCAAAGCACCTATACATCCCACATTTGACGGAGCTTGTTTGGCAAAGCTATAAAAGGCCGTAACGGCATCGTTTAGTAGCTCTGTATCACTATTCAATAAAAATACGTATTCGCCTTGTGCTTGGCTAAAGCCAATATTATTTGCCTTGCCAAACCCCACATTTTCAGTATTGTAGAAATATTTTATTCGCTTATCTTGTGCCAATACGTCCTTACTTCCATCGGTGGAAGCATTATCCACTACAATTACCTCAAAGCTAACACCTTGAGTATGAGTAAATACCGAATCAATACATTGTTGTGTGAGTTGTAACGTATTGTAATTCACTATGATAATGGAAACATTCATATATGAGTAATAATTTCACTAAATGCTTTTACTTCTTCAATAAATCGTTTATACTCGTCGGCAATATTTGTTCTGTAAAAATGAAAATTAATATTGTGTTTGTTGTAATTGTTCAATATTTCTCGAATTTTTACGGTTATTTTATCAATATCCTTTTCATCAAATTTATAGTCATCGTGAATAGGCACATCTTCAAAGTATTTAGCTGAGCCACGTTTTCCAACAATTATACAACAACCATTGGCACACGCTTCTCTGGGAATTCTGTCTTTGCCCGGATGAGTTCCAAAGTCAATATACAATTTGGCTTCTCTAAATCGATGAATCATTTGCTCCCTACTTAATTTTTTCAAAGGGACGAATTCAATATCCGGAAGTTTTTTTATGATTCTCTTTGTTACTTCAAGTCCTTTTGCCGGATTATACAAAACTATATTTTTGCGTTCAGATACGTATTCATTTACCGTATTCATATAACGCGTGTTTATATAATCTGTTAGTTTTATTTGTTTAAAAAAACCACGCTTAAGCAGTTCATGGCTTGCGTAAGACGACTGATAGGCATGCAGCACCCTTTTGTCGATTTTTTTTATGTCTTTAAAATTAAATACCGTACGTCTATCTCTGCCTATGTCTCTAATGCGTCTTAAAATAAATTTTGCAGTAGTATTTCCTGTTGTGTAAAACTTAATATAGTCGCAAAGTGAAGAATTCTTGTGATAATAATTATCTACCGAGAGCCACCAAAATAGGAAATGAGCTTTCGAGAACTTTCTACTATGAAACAGAAAAATTTCAGGTAAGACTACAACACTATCTTGCTCATCCTCAATATGGGATGTTACTTGAATATCATACTCTTTAAAAGAACTGGGGATTTCTGTTTTTATAAAACGCCCTTTATCCTCATATACTATATATGCTTCAACTTTTATTTGGAGTAGTTCATAAACAAATTGGTGAAGTAACTCCGTTCCTCCGGTTTGTATGCCAGCAGGGCACACAACGTAAACTTTTTTACTATTCATAATGTCTTCAAGTTATTTTACTTACTACCTCCAACGCTTTTTCTACTACCTGGTGCATATCATAATATTTGTATTCGGCCAATCGACCGCCAAATATAACACTACTTTTTGCATCGGCCAACGCTTTGTATTTCTGATAGATTTCTTGATTTTTATTATCGTTTATGGGGTAGTATGCTTCATTATCTTCCGAGAAATCTTGTGGATATTCTCGTGTAATGATAGTTTTGGACTGCGTACCAAACTCAAAGTGTTTGTGTTCAATGATACGTGTGTAAGGTACATCACGTTCGGTATAATTAACCACAGCATTGCCTTGATAGTTGGGTATATCCAAAACTTCTGTTTCAAAGCGTAAACTTCTGTAATCTAGCGACCCGTAACAATAATCGAAGTACTCGTCTATTTTCCCGGTGTACACTACCGTCTCCGCCAAAGCATCCCAATATTCTCTGTTATCCAGATAGTTTGTTTCGAGCTTCACCTCGATGCCTTCCAACATTTTTTCTACGAGCAACGTATATCCCCCAATGGGAATACCTTGATAACTATCGTTGAAGTAGTTGTTGTCGAACGTGAAACGGAAGGGCAACCGGCGAATGATAAAGGCTGGAATCTCTGTGGCTGGTCGCCCCCATTGCTTTTCGGTGTAGCCTTTTATCAACTTTTTGTAAATATCCTTTCCGCCTAAAATCAGAGCTTGTTCCTCTAAATTTTTAGGCTCTGTAATGTATTTATATTCCGCTTTTTGCTCCTCTATTTTAGCTTCAGCTTCCTGAGGAGTTTTCACCCCCCAAAGCTGATAAAAGGTGTTCATATTAAAAGGGAGGTTGTACAGTTCACCCTTATAGTTTGCGATAGGGGAATTGGTGTAGCGATTAAATTCTACAAACGAGTTTACATAATCCCATACTTTTTTGCTGCTTGTGTGAAAGATGTGAGCTCCGTATTTGTGTACCTGTACGCCTTCCTGCTCCTCGGTGTAGATGTTGCCACCTATATGATTTCTACGCTCTATCACCAAGCATTTTTTTCCTTTCAGAGTCATTTCGTGGGCGAAGATAACCCCAAATAACCCGCTACCTACTATGAGGTAGTCGTATTTCTTTTCCATAATATATTACTTTTATACACAAAATAGACCGAAATAACACTTACCATTATTTCCACCAATACATTAATAGCACTCAGTGAGTACAGATTAATATTATTCATCCCCCAAATAACAGCAAACATAAGTAGGTAACTTATCATTGAAATGCCAATCATTTGGGAAAATAATTTTTTGTAGCCAAAAGGAACTAAAGTCAGTATCCCCATTACATTGCTGATAGCCACGATAGGAGCCAATAGTCCTAATATTCTGACAATGGGTACCGCTGGTAACATTTTTTCTCCCCCTAAAAGCAATACTGCGTATTCTGCTCCGAGAAAAAGTAATAGATACAGACCCAGATTCACGACGATAGACAAAGTGAATATTTTCTTCACAAAAAAGGGATTTCGGTCAGCACTGACACGAGGATACACCGTCTGCGATATAAGTGTTTGTGGTATCTTTATCAGATTAACAATTTTCTCTGCCAAATCGTAGTGAGCCACCGCTCCCATTCCCAAAAAATATCCAACAACAGCCTTATTAGAGTTAGCATATATCTGTATCAATACGTTGGACAAAAAGAAATCGTATGATTTTTGAATATACTTCCAAGTTATTTGTAATGTTGGAAAAACAAATTTTACCCCCTCCTTACGAAGAAGATGAAAAGATAGCCAGCCTGATACAATTGTCCCCACAATATTAGATATAGGAAGCCATAAAACATCATTTCTTTCTTTGATAACAATAAAGATAAGTATTGTAAATAAAATCTTGTTAATCAAAGATATGATAGTAATAAACTTCATTTTTTCGATACCTTGAAAAAACCACGTAGGAAATACTATATCTAAAAGACATACCCAAAACGCTAATGCAAACAACCATTTATATTGAACATTAAAAAGGTTTAAATACGCAAATATTATCACAAATGAGAAAAGCAAACACACGCTTTTAGTGAATGTGATAACACTGACTATTTCGGACAATTTTTTCTTATTTTCCCTATATATACTCACCTCCTGGACCCCTAACATCGAAAAGCCGAAAGAAATAAAAACGCCAAAGTACCCCGCAACAACTTGCGTAAATACTACTAAACCGTACAGTTCCTCTCCTAATACTCGTATCAAATAGGGGTAAGTAATCAATGGTAATAATAGTGTCGCTATTTGGAGAGCGGATAGGTACGAGAAATTGGAGAGTAGTACTGTATTTCTACTCCAAATTGCTTGTATCTGTGTTATAAAAGTTTTTCCACTCATACAAATTTAGCTGAATAACACAATGCTCACCATCTTGATGGCAAAAGAGGCTATCACGTGCTTGATAGCCTTGCTGCTCCGCTGACTGGAGCGGTTGATTTGTTGCTCTATGGATGCTTTTATAGCCTGAATAAAACTCATTGCTTTGCACTATCGGCTTGATGTAGTGTTTCTGTTTTGCGAGCGAGAACTATCGCCCTTTGTACATCTCGTCGTAATACTTTTGGTAGTCGCCCGATGTTACTCCGTCCATCCACTCTTGGTTATCCAGATACCAGCGAACGGTTTTTTCGATGCCTTCTTCAAACTGTAAACTTGGCTCCCAGCCCAGTTCGTTTTTCAGTTTCGATGAGTCGATGGCATAGCGTAAGTCGTGTCCGGCACGGTCGGTAACGTAGGTTATCAAATGCTCCGATGTACCTTCGGGGTTACCCAAAAGTTTATCTACAGTTTTGATAATCACTTTAATAAGGTCTATGTTCTTCCATTCGTTGAAGCCGCCGATGTTGTATGTTTCGTTAATCTTTCCGTTATGGAAAATCACGTCGATGGCACGAGCGTGGTCCACCACATACAGCCAATCGCGAACGTTTTCGCCTTTGCCATATACGGGCAGTGGTTTGCCTTGACGTATATTGTTGATAAACAGAGGTATGAGTTTTTCGGGGAATTGATACGGACCATAGTTGTTCGAGCAATTGGTTACTATGGTTGGTAGCCCGTACGTGTCGTGATAAGCCCGCACAAAGTGGTCGCTACTTGCTTTGCTGGCAGAGTAGGGGCTGTGTGGGTCGTACTTGGTGGTTTCGGTGAAGAATGTTCCGTCAAACTCCAGCGAGCCGTAAACCTCGTCGGTGGAGATGTGATAAAAGCGTTTGTCTTCGTACTTTTCGGGCAAGGTGTCCCAATACACTTTTGCCGCTTGCAACAACGCCAGTGTTCCCATCACGTTAGTTTGTGCAAAGGTAAAAGGGTCCTTGATGCTTCTGTCCACGTGGCTTTCGGCAGCCAAGTGTATCACGCTGTCTATCTGATGTTTATGAAAAAGCTCTTGCATTGCTTCATAATCGCAAATGTCCGCTTTTACGAACGTGTAGTTTGGAGCATTTTCCACATCCTTCAGCGTGGCCAAATTGCCTGCATAGGTCAATTTGTCAAGGTTGATTATTTGATAATCACGATATTTATTTACAAAAAGGCGAACTAC
>JBHBVA010000084.1:0-2689 GCA_041793355.1 Bacteroidota bacterium
TATTTCCACGCACGGCAAAGCATCGGTAAATCCGGTAAACTTTCAAGGCATTTACAGCAAGCTAAAAGCAGGAAATATTTCGGACGAACAGGTGCAAAAGGCTCTGAACGAACTGTCTATCGACCTCGTACTAACTGCTCACCCTACGGAAATTAACCGTCGCTCGCTCATTAACAAGCTGAACGAAGTGAACGCCTGCTTGCACGAACTGGACCACGATGATTTGGTGGACTACGAGAAGCAACAAATATATCGTCGTTTGAAGCAAATAATTGCCCAATACTGGTTTACTGACGAAATCCGTCGCAATCGTCCTACGCCCATCGAAGAGGCTAAATGGGGCTACGATGTGATAGAAACCAGCCTTTGGGAAGCCGTTCCGTCGTTTTTGCGTGAATTGGAAGAGCAAACCAAAGAGGTATTTGGATTCAGTTTCCCGATAGATGCCCAACCCATTAAATTTACAACTTGGATGGGTAGCGACCGCGATGGCAATCCCAACGTTACGGCTGCCGTTACGTCGCAAGTGTTGCTGTTGAGCCGTCAGCGTGCTGCCAAACTTTTTTTGAAGGATGTGCAAACGCTGGTAACGGAGTTGTCGATGGCACACTGCACAGACGAATTCCGCCAACTGGTGGGTAACGACTCACAAGAGCCTTACCGCGAATATTTAAAGCAACTACGTTCGCAACTGCAAAATACAATCGCTTATTTGGATGCTCGCATCGCCGGAAAAGTGGCGGATGACAGCGACATCATTCTGCACACGGAGCAATTGTGGCAACCGTTGTATGCTTGTTATCAATCGCTTACGCAATGCGGAATGGCAATGATAGCCAACGACCATTTGTTGGATACCCTCCGCAGGGTGCGTTGCTTTGGAATTACGCTGGTAAAGGTGGACATTCGGCAAGAGAGTACCCGCCATACTGAAGCCTTGTCAGAAATTACCCGCTATTTGGGCTTGGGCGATTACGAAAGTTGGTCGGAGGACGAAAAGCAGGCTTTTCTTATCCGCGAGCTCAACTCTAAACGTCCGCTCGTGCCACACAATTGGACACCATCGCCCGATACCAAAGAAGTGTTGGACACTTGTAGGGTGATTGCTCAAACTCCGCAGGAAGCAGTAGCGGCTTACGTAATATCGATGACACAAAGCCCATCCGATATTTTGGCGGTGCATTTACTACTAAAAGAGGCTGAAACACCTTACCACGTGCCTGTATCGCCCTTGTTCGAAACGCTTAACGACCTGAACAATGCCGAAAGCATTATGCGTCAGCTGTATTCCATCAATTGGTACAGAGGGGTTATCGAGAATAAGCAAATGGTGATGATTGGCTATTCCGACTCGGCCAAAGATGCCGGAGCCATTGCAGCCGGTTGGGCTCAATATCGGGCTCAAGAGGCACTTATACGCATCAGTGAAGAGGCGGGAATTACGCTTACGCTGTTTCACGGACGTGGAGGAACTATCGGTCGTGGAGGAGCTCCTGCTCGTGATGCTTTGTTTTCGCAACCTCCCGGTTCGCTCAAAGGCGGCTTGCGGGTAACGGAGCAGGGTGAAATGATTCGCTTTAAGCTGGGATTACCCAAAGTTGCCGTTTCCACCTTTAATCACTATTTAGAAGCTATTGTGGAGGCAAATCTATTGCCACCACCTATTCCGCAAGAGGAATGGCGTGCCATTATGGACAAACTATCCGAAGTGTCGTGTGCCGAATATCAAGGTATTGTACGTGGTATGCCGGACTTTATACCTTACTTTTATCAGGCTACGCCCGAAGCCGAATTGGCAAAATTGCCATTAGGCTCTCGCCCTGCCAAACGTCGCCCAAACGGTGGTGTAGAAAGTCTGCGTGCCATTCCTTGGATATTTGGTTGGTCGCAAAACAGACTGTTGCTACCGGCTTGGTTGGGGGCAGGCAAGGCTCTCCGCCAAATGATAGACGAAGGCGGAATGACTCAGTTGGAAGCCTTGTACAACGATTGGCCTTTTTTCCGCACACGTATCAGTATGCTCGAAATGGTATTTGCCAAAAGCGATGCCCGTGTAGCAGCTTATTACGACAAACGACTGGTAGATAGCAATTTATTGCATCTGGGAGAATACTTGCGTAGCCAATTAGCTCTGGATACGCAGACCGTTTTGGATATTGCTCACGACAAGAGTTTGATGGAGCATCTGCCCGATGCGGCACAATCGGTAGCGGCTCGCAACGTGTACACTAACCCGTTGAATATCTTGCAAGTAGAGTTACTTCATCGTAGCCGTGCAGACGAGGCCGCCTCGCAAGAGCTGGAGCAAGCATTGATGGTAACTATATCGGGTATTGCTGCAGGAACTCGCAATACAGGTTAATCCGGAAAAGTGAACCTCACAAACCTTGAAAGTATAAATAAGGTGGAGCGATGTGGATACAAGTAAAGTACTGCTCCGCTCCATCTTTGTTTTTTGTTGATAAACGCTTCACCGAGTACTACCAATTTTAGCCACTTTCTCTCATTAAGAGGAAAATGAACAAAAATAAGAGGAAAGCTTGCTTTGTGTGTAATGTGTTGATTATCAATATTGTTTTTCCATTAAGAGGAAAATGAGCAAAAATAAGAGGAAAGAGAAATACATTATATCTAATATGAATACATCGGTATCCGAAATAAACACTATTCTAACCAAAGAGTACTTACA
>JBHBVA010000085.1:0-4754 GCA_041793355.1 Bacteroidota bacterium
GTAGTTTTTTGCTCATACTCTTTTTTTGTTTAATATGGGTTGATTTTATGTACGTTTTCGCTTGCTCTTGCCAACAGACTTAGAACAAGTTTTTTGAATACTTCAAATGCAAAGGTAACATTATTATTTATTTCACAATATACCCACCTCATTTTTAACAAAATAGAGTGTAGCATGAGAGAAGAGAAACAAAAAGCCGGACCAAAAGATAGTCCGGCAAGTTAAGCGATTTTCAAACTAACGCATATATGGGAACATTACACAGCATGTATCAAGCCAATAACATATCTTACAGCTACTCCATCCATTCGCTCAACTCCATCCAGCGGAGGGTTTTCTCCTCTATTTGGTCAATAAGGCGGGCAATTTCTTCACCTTTAGAAATCAAAGCATTAGCATCGAGCGTACCGGACGACATTTCAACCTCTAACTGAGCTTTGCGAGCTTCCAGCTGCGGAATTTCAGCATCCAACTGTTCAAATTCTCGCTTCTCGTTAAAGGATAGCTTTCTTTTCTCCGCCGAACGGTCGGGACGGTCCGATTTAGGCTTTTCCACCGGGCGAACAGCCTGTTCCTGACGCTTTTGCTGACGGTCGGCCTCCTCCTTCCAAAGGCGGTATTGCGTATAGTTCCCGGGGAAATCTTTTATCCGGGCATCGCCCGAAAAAGCAAGCAAATGATGCACCACCTTATCCATAAAATAGCGGTCGTGCGAAACCACGATGACACACCCTTTGAAAGCCGAGAGATAATCCTCCAACACATTCAAAGTTACTATATCGAGGTCGTTTGTAGGCTCGTCCAATACCAAAAAGTTCGGATTTTGCATCAGCACCGTGCAAAGGTACAGGCGGCGACGCTCGCCACCCGACAGTTTGTACACAAAGCTGTGTTGCTTTTCGGGCGGAAACAAAAAGTGCTGCAAAAATTGCGACGCAGTCAGCCGCGAGCCGTTTCCCAAGTCTATCACTTCGGCTATATCTTTCACAATATCAATTACTTTGGCATTTTCATCAAACTGCAATCCGTCCTGACTGTAATACCCAAAGCGTACCGTTTCGCCAATGTCGATGGTTCCGCTATCAGGCTGCACTTGCCCCATCAGCAGCTTCAAAAAAGTAGATTTACCCGTGCCATTGCTACCCACGATACCCATTTTTTCGTATCGGGAAAATATGTAGCTAAAGTTCTGCAAGATATGCTTTTCGCCAAAGCTCTTGCACACGTTGTTCATCTCAAAAATCTTATTGCCGATGTATGCCCCTTTCATTTCCAGCTTCACGTTGCCCGCTTGCGTGGGTTGCTTCGCTTTTTGTTCCAGCTCGTAAAATGCGTCTATGCGAGACTTCGCTTTTGTGCCTCGTGCTTGTGGCTGACGCCGCATCCATTCCAGCTCCTTGCGTAGCAGGTTCGATGCCCTGTCCACTTCGGCACTTTGAGCCTGCAAGCGTTGTTCTCGTTTTTCCAAAAAATAGCTGTAATTACCTTTGTATGAGAATATTTGCCGCTGGTCAATTTCTATTATTTCGGAGCAAACTCGGTCTAAAAAATAGCGGTCGTGCGTAACCATCAGTATGCTCAATCGCGAACGGCTGAGGTAATCTTCGAGCCATTCGGTCATCTCCAAATCCAGATGGTTGGTAGGCTCGTCCAAGATAATGAGGTCGGGCTCCGTAATCAGCACATTTGCCAATGCCACACGTTTGCGTTGCCCACCCGACAGCGTAGCTATCTTCTGCTCTAAATCATTGATTTTAAGCTGAAAAAGAATCTGCTTAATACGTTGCTCGTAGTCCCACGCTTTCAAAGCATCCATCTGAGGCAGAATGCTCTGCAAAGCCTCTACATTGCCCGATGCCACCACTTTTTCGTACTCGGCTATCAGCCGGGTAACTTCGTTGCCGTGCCGAAAACAAGCCTCCAATACCGTTTGGTTGCCCTCCATTTGTGGGTCTTGTTGCAAATATGCCACTCGTAGGTCGCGTTGGTAGGTGATACGCCCGTCATCGTAACCTTCGAGTCCTGCCAAAATGTTCAGCAAGGAGGTTTTGCCTGCTCCATTTTGGGCTATCAACCCAATGCGTTGCCCCTGAGCAATGCCAAAGCTAATGTTTTGAAATAGAACGAGGTCGCCAAAACTTTTGGTAAGAGCCTCCACTTGCAAATATGGTGTCATTGTATTTTTATTATAAAGGGGATTTTTTCACTTTCACACATCGCATAAAATCTACCAACCAATCACATACCTTTCAACATACGGTAGCCGACTCTGCAAAACAGGCACTTGCGTTTTTCGCAATACTCACGCATCAGTTGCACCAAAGCCTGACTCTCGAATGCCGAGGTTACGGCGATGCCTGCCTCCTGAAAAGGGCGAACCAAACTGTTTTGTTCGGGCTTCAGGCTCTCCAGCATCTGCAAAGCTCGGTCGGTATATGTCTCTTGTTGCATTTTGATGCCGTAAGCAAACAGCGTAGGGGCAACCGTGTTGATAAGAATCACATCTAACGACGAGTCGCCCAAGAATTTGCTTTTAGCTGGCGACGGCTCACCAAAACGGTAATGAGTTTGCCAATATTCGGACGCATTCACGTGAAACTTCAGCCGAAGGGTATCCGCATCGTTCACCTCCAATATCGAGGCAAACAGCCCCGAAAGGTGTTGCACCAACACTGCCAACTGTGCCAACCGCACGAATGGCGAACCGGTGGGGCGAACTCGTAACTTCTTGAAAACGTGAGCAGGAAGTGGCATAAGCCCGTATTTCTTTTGCAAAAAGGCATACTCCTTCTGCATCTGTAGCAGGTAATCGTCTGCCACAAGTGTAGCATCCCACAGCAACCCCGACTGCCCGAACAGCAGTGCCTCTATCTGAAACAAATTGTCGGTATGTTTGCGAAGCACCGCAAGCGGAGTAGCCAATGCCAACTGTTCAAAAGGTTCGCTATTCAGCCCAAAGCCCATATTTCGCGAAAGCAACACATAAAAAGCATCGTTCCAAGAATTGGTAAACCGTTCCAACAAGGCAAATATATCATTTGCCTTACGTTCCAAACGCTCCACCGCCATCCGTTCCAGCACATCTCGCCGATGGATACTCGGCATTTTGCCGATAAAAGCCTTACAAGGCAGTACGGAATCCGCTACCCGCAGATACTCATAATCCTGCCTCAATCGTTCGGGAATCTGTATTTCGCACTGCGGAATTTGCTCGCCCAGAGCATTTTGCACCTCGCTGTTGGCATACTGCACCACGTGTAGCACCACCGTGTTGTAGCCTGTATCCTTATGGTGCCCGTGTGCAAACCAATCTTGCGAACGGACGTGTATCTCCACGTTGCCTGCCCATAGCTTGTCGCCTATTCTCACTTTGGCATTGAAAAAGTCGGGACCCGCATCTCCGTTACTTCTCCCCACATCTATCACCTCCACCGCTTGACCGTCGGTAGTGGTCAGCCGGGGCGGAAACAAACGGTGCTTCCACACATAGTGCAACAAACTCTCCATCAGCTATTTATTTTTTACAATCACTCAAATGTTCGGCAACGGCTATTGCAAGCTACCTTTCAAATTTGCCCACATTGCATCCGTGATGCGGGCACCAACCTCTTGAATGATGTGTCCCGCCAGCAGCGAACCTATCTCGCCACAGCGATACAAATCGTAACCTTTGGACAAACCATAGAGAAAACCTGCCGAATATTGGTCGCCGGCACCCGTAGTATCCACGCACTTTACGCTGAGGGCAGGCACGTGCGTCAGCTCATCGCCACGCTTTATCCACGAGCCGTTTGCTCCCTCTTTCACGATAGCAATTTCCACCCACTCGCCTATCTTGAGGGCGGCCTCCTTGCCTTTGCAACCGGTGAACGCAAGTGCCTCCTCCTCGTTGGCAAACAGAATATCCACGTGGGCAGGTATCACCTCTTGCAAAAATGCCAGATTGGCTTCCACCACATTAAAGCTTGCCAAGTCCCACACGATTTTCAGCCCGGCTTGCTTTGCCAAAGCTATTGCCCGGCGGATGAGGTCGTAGTTTTGCACCAAATACCCCTCGATGTACAAGTGTGTATATCCTTCAAAATCAGACAATTGCAAGTCATCTGCCGTCATATTGGCGGCAGCACCCAAATATGTACCAAAGGTGCGTTCGCCGTCGGGCGAAATCAACGCTGTGGCAATGCCCGATGCTTCATCTACCTCCTTCAAACGGGGAGCCACACCGTTTTTTGCCAAGTCGTCCCGAAAATATTTTCCGTATTCGTCCCTTCCTATCTTTCCTAAAAATCCGGTAGCCACACCCATCAAAGCCATTCCCGAAATAGCGTTCGACACCGAGCCACCCGATGCAAAATGCTTCTCCAACCCGGCAGTAAACTGCTTGATTTCTTGCATTTTACTCTCATCTATCAATTGCATGCTACCTTTGGGCAAGCCCAATGTTTTCAACAGTTCATCGTTCTGCATCATCACCAGCACGTCCACTAAGGCATTGCCCATTCCTAATATTTTCATCCGTAAATTGTATTTTTTCTTGCAAAGATATTGCATATTTCGGAAAGACACCTTATCTTTGCATCGCTTTTGAGAGAAAACACTCTTCCTTAGCTCAGTCGGTTAGAGCATCTGACTGTTAATCAGAGGGTCCTTGGTTCAAGTCCAAGAGGAAGAGCAGAGTTATCAGAAAAAAACACAGTACACACATTTTCTCAAAAGCAAGATTCTTCCTTAGCTCAGTCGGTTAGAGCATCTGA
>JBHBVA010000086.1:0-5843 GCA_041793355.1 Bacteroidota bacterium
AAAGAACTGAAAGTTAAACACAAGACAATATCAGCGAAAGAACTATACGGAATTGAACCAAACTCAGACGATTTATTTTTCTCATTTGAAAGCCCTTTTACACCATATCAACAATTGGTTATTGGCAGTTTACCAAGAGTTGACTTAGTAACCCAACTAAGAAGTAGTGGACAATGCATACGACCAATTGAAGTTAAATTAACAGCCCTACCCGACAACTCAACTTGCAATCTAAGCGAAGAATATTACGGTTGTGAAATTGTTATCCGACCCGACACAATTGTTTATTTGGCTTGCAGTATTGCTGTAAATTTCAAAGACAATAAAAAAGAACTTTCTAAACTTATTGGTAATAGGTTTGATAAAATCAGTGATTGGACTAATGGTGTTGCGGTTTGGTCGTGCATTACGGAAATGATTGCGACAATTGACCGTATAATCCTTTCAACCTTGGATAAACAAGAACCAATACTAATGCAACCTATATGGAAAACAAATGGCAAATCGCCAAAACTCGCAGACAATTGTTTAGATGTTTTCATTTGGTCAAATTTTGCGTTTACTCAACTTTTTGTTGATGTGGCAAGAGGCGAATTATCCGCAGGAGCAAATAGAATTACGCGTCAAGTAAGAACTATTATTTGGCTTTTCAAGATGCTTTATGACTTTGCAAAGCAAGGTCAAATTAATCACCACAGAATTATTGACGAACTTTCATACAATACCAAAAACGACAAAGCGTTTGCAGTAAGTGGCAGAATTACACACAAGTATATGACTTGTGCCGAATTGACGAAACCGAGAATTGAGAAAAAGGAAATCAGAAAAATCATTCTTGGCGGTGGGCAGAATTTATTAAGCCCAGAAAGAAGGTTTGATGCAATTATTTACAATTCACCAGAACTTTTTACATAATGGAAACAGTAGATTTATTTTCTGGTTGTGGTGGGTTATCGCTTGGTTTTCAAAATGCAGGTTTTGAAATATTAGCGGCATTTGACAAATGGGAGTCAGCAATAAAAGTTTACAGAGATAATTTCAATCACCCAATTTACGATACTGACTTAGGAAGCGATGAAGGACTTGAATTTGTTAAGAGCCTTAAACCGCAAATGATTATTGGTGGACCACCTTGCCAGGACTTTTCAAGTGCGGGAAAAAGAGATGAAACATTAGGACGTGCAGACCTAACAATTTCCTATGCAAATATCATAGATGCTGCAAAACCCGAATGGTTTGTAATGGAAAATGTTGAGCGAATTACAAAAAGCCACATTCTTAAAGAAGCATTACAAATTTTCAAGAAAGCAGGATATGGAATTTCTTATCAAGTTTTAGATGCCAGTTTTTGTGGAGTTCCGCAATCAAGAAAACGTTTTTTCTTAGTTGGACATAAACATTCAACTGACAATTTTCTAAATCCATATTTCAACAAAAATTTGTCAAGCAAACAGATGACTTTGTTTGACTATTTCGGTAAAACATTAGGTATTGAGTATTACTACCGACACCCAAGAAGTTATGCAAGACGTGGTATTTTTAGTATTTACGAACCCAGCCCAACAATTCGTGGAGTAAACCGACCAATTCCAAAAGGCTACACAAGACACGAAGGCGATCCTGTTGAAATTTCAGAAAAAGTAAGACCGCTAACAACAAAAGAAAGAAGCTTAATACAAACTTTTCCCGAAGACTTTATTTTCAACGGTAGTAAGACAGACCTTGAACAAATTATAGGAAATGCAGTTCCAGTCAAATTAGGAGAATTTGTTGCAAAATGTATAAAAGAATACATTTCAGACAAGCAACAAAACAAAGTAATTAAAACAGGACAATTAGAACTCGTATATGCATAAAAAAGGCCAGCACCCAACATCGTATATAAAACATTTGGCAGTAAATGGGTTATCGAACGTTTCAGCCCATATCAAAAGTAGTTGTAACTTGATATAAACGTCAGTTCGGGATAACTTTCTTGTTCAAAACAACCTTATCTGCCTTGTTTTTTGCATACGGACAGGGTGTGTATATTATTTAATTTCAATGAGATAAAATACTCCTTTTCTATTGCGTAATTTATAATGGAGCTAAGGTTTCATAAAAACACCCGACAGATTGAGGTATTCTACTTCTCTGTTTGGGTTATTTATCGCTCCGTTCGGGTTATTTATTGCTTTGTTGGGGTTCTTTGCCACAAAAAAGGGGGTTATCGGTCCAATATTTCGGTTGGTTAGTCCAATCTTTTTATGTTGAGCCCCAAAGTTGGGGTTCGCAACCTCAATTTTTGCGTGAATAACCCCGAATTTTGTATTTTCTACCCGAACGGAACTATAACAAACCGCATCATTCCATTTCATAAAACGTCGCAACCAATTTGCTCGAACTATTTTTGTATTTGAAACAGACGTTACAGATTGATGATGCAGATTACTTTTAACAAGCCCCCCTCGAAAAAAAATAGTACCTTTGCCCCTCGTTTCGCCGTTTTTTGCGGAACGGATACGGAGAAAAAAGAATATGCTGATTGTAGAAAGTTTGAAAGTAGAATTGTCGGGGCGAACGCTGTTCGACAACATTAGTTACATCATCAACGATGGCGACCGGATAGCTCTGGTAGGCAAAAACGGTGCAGGCAAAAGCACAATGCTGAAAATATTGGCGGGCGTAAACAAGAATTACAAAGGTACTATTTCGATGCCCGATGGCACCACCGTAGGCTATCTGCCGCAGGTGATGGAGGTGTCGGACACCCGCACCGTGCGTGAGGAAGCATCGATGGCGTTTTCGCACATCCTGGAGCTGCAACAAAACATCGAGGAGATGAACCGGCAACTGGAAACTCGTACCGACTACGAAAGCGACAGCTATGCCAAACTGATTGACGACTTTACGCAGGCTCACGAGCGGTTGGCACGTATCGAGGACACAAACTTTGATGGCGATGTGGAAAAAACTTTGCTGGGGCTGGGATTCAAACGTGCGGACCTGGACCGCCCCACCAACGAGTTTTCGGGCGGATGGCGGATGCGTATCGAGCTGGCAAAACTTCTGTTGCAAAAGCCTGATGTGATGCTTCTGGACGAGCCTACCAATCACTTGGATATCGAATCCATCGGCTGGCTCGAAGATTTTATACGCACGCAAGCCAATGCGGTGGTGCTCATCTCGCACGACCGTGCCTTTATAGATGCCGTTACCACACGTACCATAGAGCTGACCTTGGGACGTATTTGGGATTACAAGGTAAACTATACCAAATACTTAGAGTTACGCGAAGAGCGTCGTCAGCAGCAAATTCACGCTTGGGAGGCACAGCAAAAGCAGATACAGGAAATGGAGGAGTTTATAGAGCGTTTCCGGGCTCAAGCCGCCAAAGCGGTGCTGGTGCAAAGTCGTGTGCGACAGCTCGAAAAAATGGAGCGGGTAGTAATAGACGAGGAAGACAAGGCCACCATCCGCATACACTTTCAGCCTGCCACACGGTCGGGCAACTATCCGCTCACGGTGGAGAGAGTAACCAAAAAGTACGACGACTATTTGGTGTTCGAAAATGCTAACCTGATGGTGTCGCGGGGCGAAAAAATAGCTCTTGCCGGCAAAAACGGAGAAGGAAAATCTACTTTCGTGAAGTGTGTAATGGGCGAAACGCCTTACAGCGGAACCATCACGCTGGGGCACAACGTAAAAATAGGCTACTTTGCTCAAAATCAGGCAATGCTGTTGGACGAAGACCTCACCGTGTTCGAAACCATCGACCGAGTGGCAGAGGGCGACATCCGCACGCAGATACGCAACATATTGGGGGCTTTTATGTTCAACCGAGATGATTCCGAAAAGAAAGTGAAAGTGCTTTCGGGAGGCGAACGCACACGTTTGGCTATGATAAAACTACTGCTGGAACCCGTAAACTTGCTCATACTGGACGAGCCTACCAACCACCTCGACCTCCGCACCAAAGAGGTGCTGAAAAATGCCTTGCTGGACTACGACGGAACGGTGATTCTTGTATCGCACGACCGTGACTTTTTGGACGGATTGGTGAACAAGGTATATGAGTTTTCCGACAAAAAGGTGAGGGAACACATCGGTGGCATCAAAGACTTTTTGGAGAAGAAAAAACAAGAAGTGTGGCAGTGAAACGACGAAAATCTACGTTTCGGGAAACAAAGTCATCCGAATGTTCAACTATTTCGCCTATTTTTGTAGCACGAAAACGTACATTATACACCTCATAAAAAAGATACATTATGAATTACAAGAAAATTTACTATTTGCTGGCTGCGTTGATGCTTGTTGTGGCATCTTGTAGCAAATCCACTGATGTTTTGGAGGAATCTATCCCCAAGGATGCCTATTCGGTAGTGCGAGTGGATATGAAAAGTATAATCGAGAAATCGAACTACAATTTGTGGGAAAATCCTACCGTAAAGCGAGCTATAAACATCTTGAAAGCAACATACGACGACCCCAAAGCCGTAAAGCTGATAGAAGCTTTTGAGAAAGATGCCAATGCTTTCGGGCTTACCCTAAACAGCGAAATGTTTGTCTTCCAGTCTTCCGGAGTTTATGGATGGATACTTCCCGTAAACGATGCCAAAAAACTTAAAGAGAGCTTAATTAGATTAAAAACATTTCCGCAGAAAGAGATTAAAGAGAAAGACGGAAACTTTGTGGTCAAGCGAAACGGTTTTTCGGTTGCGTGGAACGACCAAAAAATGGTGCTTTGCACAACAACCCTTTTTGTAACGGAGGGGGGGAAAAAGGACACCATTTCGGCCGATGCCTTTTTAACACAGAAAGAGAGCATCTTACAAAACAAGCTGTATGCCGAACACCGCAAAATAAAGGCTGATATTTCCACTTTTGCCGCTGTTTCAACCACGCTTTCGCAATTGGAAAAGGTTGCCGGAGCAACATCAAAACCTGCCACCGCTGAGGAAAAACAGTTGGCGGAAAATTTCAAAGGCGTTGAAAGCGGAACATACCTGAATTTTGAAAAAGGGGAAATTGTGGGTACTTCACAATATTATTACGCAGACGATACCGCCAAGCAACGTTGGGAAAAATATCAATCTGAGATATATGGCACTATCAGCAACAAGTATTTGTACTTGATAGGTGAACGTCCGTTGCTCACTCTGGCGAGCAACGTCAATGGTCAGAAAATAACTCAAGTGCTGGCGGCAATGGGCTTGTGGGAAATAGCCAAAACGTTTGCTTCGGGCTTCCCTTCCGACCAGATTCAATCGGTGTTGAATCTCTTAAAGGGTGATATTTTGCTGTCCCTCAACGGTATATCAAGAAATCAGGAGGCTGAGTTTTTGGGTTCTCCCAAAGTTCGTCTTGCTATGGCGGCCGACTTGCATTCGCCACAAGCTGCGGATACGTTGATACAACAATTCATTGCTTCCGAATACGGAACGCTTGTCAAGAAAAAAGCCGATGGCTTTTACGAATTTCCGATGAACGGAAACACAATACTGTTCGGGGTACAAAATGGCACTTTCAGCCTGACAGTAGGGGAAAATCCGCCGGCAAAAGTAAGTACCGACAAAATTGTGGGTAACCGCTCTTATGTCTATTCCAACTGGCAGGAAGTATGCAATGGCATTGCCCTCTACACACAAGGGAAAGCGTGGGCTACTCCTATTATCGACTTTTTGAGAGTATTTGAGAGCATAGAAGGTAGCGACTCCGCAGAAAAAGGCAGCCGGCTTACTATCCGGTTGGTGAACAAAGAGCAAAATAGCTTGGCAACCATCTGCAAGCAACTGGACACAATGCTGAATGCATATGGCTCCCAAGTAGGTATGTAATGTGCTGCCATAAATAAGACACAAATG
>JBHBVA010000087.1:0-3596 GCA_041793355.1 Bacteroidota bacterium
ATATAAAACGTGGAAGTGAGGTTCCGTTCGCGACTGTACAGTCGGGCATTGTAGTCATCTGCCTTGAAATAAGACACAAACGCATCGGCTTGCCATACGTTTCGAGGTCGCCACGATACCATTTGCGACAGCATCCATCCTTGCTCCGCATCGTGGTGGCGAACCTTGTAAAAATTAGCGTCGGCAACGGTACGCAACACCCAAGCAGACGACAAGTGGTGCGTAAATTGCAACAACATTTTATGTTGGTCGTAGGGAAGCACCGTTGTGGTCTTTTTATCGGGGTATTTCATATTCTTCTCCCGCTGGCGGAAACGATAACGAGCTTCCAACCGACTTTGTCGCGAAAACGAATAATCGGCATAGAGCAAACCATCGAACGCTTTTGACGGCTCGTTAATCCCCGACTTGAGCCAAGGGAACGAAACCACATCTACGTATGCCGACAAACGAAGCCTTTGGCTCAAAGCCGTTTGCACACCCAAATACCAACCTTGCTCGTTGCGAACACTTGAGCCATCCGAAAAGGCATTGGCATAATGTGCCTGATACGAGCGACTGTAATGTCGTTGCAGAAGCGAGAGGGTAAGATTTCGTTTCGGGGTGTAAATCAACGCATTGAGCGTAGCAAAAGAGCCATTTTTGCTCATCGAGGTTTCGCCGGCAAAGCTCCATCGGCGGAGGCGATAACCATAGTCGATGCCTACGCCCCAGTTTTCGTCGCCTACAAAGTAAAACTTATTGTATTCCTGATAGTTAGGCTTCACAGTGTGGTCGAACTTGTTATACACGAAGCTGGTGCCCAATTGCAGCCCCTTCCACACGTAACGCACATTTCCGCCTGCCACCTGCTCGGTAACGTTGTTTCGTTTCGATATTTCGAGCAACGTGCGATGCAGCCCATCCGTTTTGAAGGAGGTTATCATACTGTCTTTCGAGAAGTTGGCATCTACCTTTCGGTGCGAATAAAAGGCGGTAAGTGCCACATTGCCCACTTGGTAGGTGGCAGCTGCTCCGCGAAAAAAGCCACTCTCGGCTGTGGAAGCGTGGCGAGTGGGCAAAGCCGTGCCTTGCACCACCGAAACGGTTTGCGACGATTTGCCTGCCAAAAAATTGTTGTTAAGCAAAAGTCCTTGCCCCCATCGCATCCTATAATCACCTACTACCAAAGCCTTTAGCCTACCCACATCTTTCAGCTGTACAAAAGCTCCGTAATGATCGTAACCTTTGTGTTCGCCCCTAAAAAATGTTTCGCCGGCATCTTTTTCGGCTGTAATACCCGCCTGAAAACGCCTGCCTGCTTTGTAGGCATATCGCAACGACTGGTAAAAGTCCTCACCTTGATACACTCGGTTCGGCGATTTCTTTAAGATGCTGTCCGGCACCGATTTATAGCCTGCACGTTGCGGAAAAACACGGTCGTAACGGCTTTGCAACTCGTGCTTACCGCCCCCGAAAATATTTTTCCACGACAGTTTGGGCTTTTGCGGTTGGTATTCGCCCACCACGAAAAAGGGCAATAGCAGTTGCACCGTTTGCACATCCAGCAAAGGCACGTTGCGAAGCTCATAGACGGAATATACCGGGCGGTTTTTCTCCAAAAATTGGAGTATAGAGTGCTGCTGTTCACCCGACAAAAAGGGCAAACGCTCCAAATCGGCCAAAGACACATCGTTGATATTCAGCGGATGGCTTTCCAGGTCGGATAAATCCTCGTAAAACGCTGTTGCTGCATCATCATCCATTCCGTCCTCCACCATTTGGCGGATATACTCTCGCCAATCGGCGGAAGCCTGTGCCGGCAGAGGGCTTGCCGCTGCGAACAATGTAGCCGACAGAAAGAGCCTCAAAAAAGTTTTCATAAACATTTGTTTTACAATATATTATCTAAAATTTTGGATACCTGCTTATCGTTTTCTTTTTTTACATACGGACGCTTTTTTCAATAAGTGATAAGCTGCTACAGTCATTGCCACACCATACTGTTTCAGTTTTGTCCCTTGCGGATGGTTTGCCGAAAATTCGTTGGTAGCATCATCTCGTTTCAGGTTGTGCAACATATCTTTTTCGGTAACTATATTCCTGATGTACAGATAACTGCTATCTATCACGGCCAGATGCGTATCGTCTACGAAAAACATTGCCGGACGCTTTTCGCGGAGCAAATCCACCCCCAACGTTTGGTTTGTGTAAGGTTGGTTTATCAACCCCATCACCGTAGGAAAAACGTCTATCTGTCCGCCAAAGCCATCAATTTTTCGAGGAGCATCCGCCAACAGCGGCGAATGAATAATAAGCGGCACATGGTTGTAAGTCAAATCCATTTCGTAGCCCTTTGGGTTGTGTAGAGGCTTGCCGTGGTCGCCCAACAGCACAAAGATGGTATTGCGGTACCAAGATTGTTTTTTTGCTTCGGCAATGAATTTGCCCACCGCATAGTCGGCATAAGCAATAGCACGCTGGGGGTCGTTAGCACCCTTGCTGTTGAAATCGGGAGTGAAGAAATACGGCTCGTGGTTGCTCGCTGTGAGAAAAGTAGCCATAAACGGTTGCCCCGCAGCCGCTTTTTCGTTCAACTTCTGTATGCCGTAATGGAACAAATATTCATCGGGAACGCCCCAAATATTCACTTTCTCGGATTGGGGATAATCGTCTATCGAATACACGTCATCTATGCCGTTTGCTCTCAAAATTCCGTTCATATCGTCATAATGCGGCGACCCCGTAATAAAAAACGAAGTATTGTATCCCAATCGCTTCAGCTCCGATGGCAAACCTTGCAATGTCCACATATCGGTAGTTCTCATCATTTGTTTGTTAAACTGTGTAGGCATCGCATACAAGGTTGCCACAATGCCGTTGTTGGTGTGAATGCCTGCCGAATAGAAGTTGCTGAACGTGTACGACTCATTCGATAGCTTTAGCAGTTCGGGCGTAATGGGCTTACCCTCGTGCTTCACCGTGAGGTTGTATGCTGCCATCGACTCCATCAGCACCACCACAATATTCGGGCGAATAGCCGGCAACTGAAAATGAACACCCCGATTTACCCCCCCCATTTTTAAATTATTGAAAATCAACGAATTACACACAATACTAAATGCTTCCTGCTCGCTCATCAGGTTATTGATATTGCTACCTTGCTTGTTGGCATATTGCATATTCTTGATGAAGTAGAACACAGGATTTATCACCAGTTGGTTAATTCTGTTGTCGGTAGCAAAAAAAGCATTGCTTACCCTTATGGGATGCACCGCAAAGGTGCCTCTGATACCCAAAAAGCACAAACCCATCAGCACCAAGCTCAGAATGGTAGCCGTCGTATATTGCTTCCGCCCCCTTTTAGGTGTTACGTAGCGAAACGTACTTTGTTTTTTATCGTTGTGGGTAAGCGTGTTTTTCAGCCATCGCCCCAAACGGATAACGCAGAAAGCGAACAAGGCAACCACCACTACGAATAGGGCAAGAAAAACAAAGTTGTAACTGTTTTCCACAATCATTCCCGTAGTGGTGCCCGCAAATCGGAACCACTCCAAAGCACTGACATCCAAATGCGTGTCGAAATGCGAGAAGTAGCGAATATCCACCGCCCAAAC
>JBHBVA010000088.1:0-3331 GCA_041793355.1 Bacteroidota bacterium
ACCTCTCCTGATTTGCGACCATCGAATGAATAAGGATAAGAATGTAGGTATCCATTAATATTGGTTATCTTTGTGCTTACCCCTTTTTGTGGAGAAGTAACAAGAAACAGTATATACCCATTTTTTGATGACATGGCGGATATAGTCAATGTAGAAGGGTACTTACTACTAACATACTTAGCACTCATTGCTTTGTTTCGCTGCATGAAACCGAGTCCAGCTATATACCCTATATCTCCCGTAGCCCACAATCGTCCATCTATGTAGCACCCTATGGTGTTTGCCCCTTTTTGGGTAGCTTCGGGCAGGGCGGTCCACACCCTTTCTCGTTCTTTTTGGTATTGCTCATCGTCCTCACAACCTTCGCACGTGGCCGCACACGATAGGCACACTGCCAATGTGGCAACAAAGTATTTCAATGTTTTCAGTTTCATAACCATAACACTTTAAAGAATTTCTAATTTCATATCAAATCGCCCGTCGGTAACCCGCACGGTATCGCCGGGCAAAACTTCAATATCGGCGGAAAAATGCCCGCTAACAATTTTCTGAACAGTGTCCAATTTGGTTATAAATATCTCTCCTACTTCAGTAGCAGATAATGAGAAAGGGTATACTGTTCCTCCCGTTTTATGGATTTTAGATATACTTCCTTCCTTGGGAGACATAACTGTAAGTAAAACGCTCCTTGCGTCTGACGCTGCAGCCCATATCCCCAGCTTTGTAGGATATCTGCTACTAAAATATTCTGCACTCATAGCCTTAAACGAAAATTTGAAAGTTCTGATGTACCCTATATCTCCCGTAGCCCACAATCGTCCATCTATGTAGCACCCGATGGTGTTTGCCCCTTTTTGGGTAGCTTCGGGCAGGGCTGTCCACACCCTTTCTCGTTCTTTTTGGTATTGCTCATCGTCCTCACAACCTTCGCACGTGGCCGCACACGATAGGCATACTGCCAATGTGGCAACAAAGTATTTCAATGTTTTCAGTTTCATAACTGTAAAATATTTTAAATTGTCCGAATATATTTTATTCTAACACTCTTTTCTCTCTGTCGGAATACAGTCCTCCGCACGGCTTGGGCAAGGCCCTAAGTAGCGAGCGGAGCAAACGGGTATGGTGGTTCGTTGTTTGTTTTCATATCCTTTTAATGTTTTGGGTGGAAAATTCGGGTGCAAGTTACAATATTATTTCAGAAATAAGCAAATAAAACGGCAATATTTTTTAAGATTTTTTCACCCATTCACATTAAACAATCCTTCTACCCTGTTTTAACTTAATTCTGCAAGCAGGGAAACTACTTATCGGTATGCCCGGCCCTATCCTATCCCGAAAAAATTGTATTACCTTTGGCACATCGTAATATAAAGCAATGGATACAAAAAGGATGGATTGGCACAACGACATATTTTATCACACCCTACCCAATGGGCTGAAAGCCATACATTTAGCAAGCAACAGCACGGTGTCGCACTGTGGCTACTTTGTGAATGCCGGCACACGAGACGAACAGCTACACCAGTGGGGAATGGCTCACCTGGTGGAGCACCTTTTGTTTAAAGGCACGCAAAAGCGGCGACCACACCACATCATCAACAGGATGGAAACTGTGGGTGGCGAACTGAATGCCTACACCAACAAGGAGGAAACCGTGATTTACTCCACCTTTATTGAAGAATATGCCGAGCGGGCCATAGAACTACTCACCGACCTGACGTTTTGTTCCACCTTCCCGCAAAAGGAATTGGAGAAAGAAGTGGAGGTGGTGATAGACGAGATAAACAGCTACGAGGATAGCCCTGCCGAACTGATATACGACGAGTTCGAGAATATGCTATTTGAGGGCAACAGCTTGGGACACTTCATTTTAGGCACGGAAGAGCATCTGCACAAGTTCGACAGCCGGCAAGTGAAGGAGTTCGTAAACGAACATTACACGACGGGGCAAACGGTGTTTTTCTCGATGGGAAAAACTCCTCCAAAAAAAATCTTCCGTCTGTTGGAAAAATATGCGGGGAATTTACCCTGCAACAACACCTGCAAACAACGCACCTCGCCCGCTCCCCTATCGGGCAGACAAGTGTGTGCGGACAAAAACACCAACCAATCGCACACCTTGATGGGTGGCTTTGCTTACCCCATCGGGCATCCGCTTCGCCCCGCACTGATGTTGCTCAACAACCTGCTGGGCGGGCCCGGAATGAACAGCCGGCTAAATATCGCCCTGCGAGAGAAACGGGGCTATGTGTACACGGTGGAGGCCTCGCTCACCCCCTACTCCGACACAGGCGTGTGGAGTATATACTTTGGGGGCGACCAACGCAATCAGCAACGGTGTATCGACCTCGTGCAAAAGGAGTTGCATCTGCTTTGCAATCGCAAACTAAGCACATCGCAACTGGCTGCCGCCCAAAAGCAATACATCGGACAGATGAGCATTTCGCACAGTAGGCAGGAGGATGTGGCACTTGCCTTGGGCAAAAGTATATACCACTTAGGGCAATGGAAGCCACTACACCAAATGGTGCAAAGCATCCAAAACCTCACAGCCGAAGAGTTGTTACACGTTGCCAACGAAATATTTACGCCACAGCACACCTTTTTGTTGCTGTATCGTTAAATCCGGATTCCGCAATGCGTATCTATAGACTATTGCATAATACGGATTAGACCCGGATTCGACCTTTGGCGGCAATAAAAAACGGAACGATGACAATTCAGCCATCGCTCCGTTCTGTTATCGGGAGGTTTGTTCTCACTACAAAGATGGGCTTATCCCACTCTGCTACCCTCTTTCACGGCTTTGCCGGTGGTAATTACCGAAAGGCTTCCGTCGGCATCTTGTGCCGAAAGTATCATCCCTTGCGACTCGATGCCTCGCAACTTGCGGGGAGCAAAGTTGGCAACAAAGCACACTTGCTTGCCTACCAACTCTTCAGGGTTGGGGTAATAGGCGGCAATACCGGACACGATGGTGCGTTTTTCCATCCCGTCGGCAATGGTGAACTGCAACAACTTGTCGGCCTTGGGTACCTTGATGCACTCCAACACTGTGCCTACACGGATGTCCAGCTTCTCGAAGTCGGAAAACTCCACATTGGGGCGGATGGGTTCGGGCTTGTATTCGGCTACCTCGTTTGCTTTTTTTGTGTCCAGCAGACGTTGCACTTGTGCTTCTATCACCTCATCTTCAATCTTCTCGAAAAGCAAACTTGCTTCACCCAGCGTATGCCCTGTGGCAAGAAGGTCGGTGCTGCCCAAACTGTCCCATTGCAACGGTTGAGTATTGATAAAACTCAACAGCTTGACCGCCGTGTGTGGTAAAAAC
>JBHBVA010000089.1:0-3178 GCA_041793355.1 Bacteroidota bacterium
ACTCTCTTCTCTCAAAAAAAGATTTTCGTTGGGGAGAGCCACTCCTAATCGAACAAACCGCCTTGTAAGGCTGTCCGAGTTCGTCCTAAATGACTATAAGCCAACTCTGTAGCCTCTCGCCCCCGTGGGGTTCGCTTCATAAAGCCCTCCTTGATAAGGAAAGGCTCGTACACCTCCTCGATGGTGCCGGCATCTTCGCCCAAGGCTGTGGCAATGGTGGTAATACCCACCGGGCCTCCTCGAAACTTGTCTATAATGGTGAGTAGTATTTTATTATCAATCTCATCCAATCCGTACTTGTCTATATTCAGGGCTTCCAGTGCAAAAATAGCAATTTCCTTATCGATGCGGCCGGAACCTTTCACTTGGGCAAAATCTCGCACACGGCGAAGCAAAGCATTGGCAATACGCGGTGTACCCCTACTCCGCGAGGCAACTTCCACAGCTGCCGAACGCTCGCAAGCAATGTCGAGGATGTCTGCCGAACGCAATACGATGTTTGTCAAAGTGTCGATATCGTAATATTCCAAGTGCATATTGATGCCGAATCTGGCTCGCAAAGGGCTGGTTAGCAAACCACTGCGAGTGGTTGCTCCTACCAGTGTAAAGGGGTTCAGCTCAATTTGAATGGAACGGGCACTTGGACCCTTATCTATCATTATATCAATACGATAGTCCTCCATCGCACTGTATAAATATTCCTCCACCACAGGCGAAATCCGATGTATCTCGTCGATAAAAAGCACATCATTCGGCTCCAGCGAGGTAAGCAAGCCCGCCAAGTCGCCGGGTTTATCGAGTACCGGCCCGGAGGTGATTTTGAAGCCCACATTCAGCTCGTTGGCAATAATGTTAGATAGGGTAGTTTTACCCAATCCGGGCGGCCCGTGCAGCAAAGTGTGGTCCAACGATTCGCCACGCATTTTGGCTGCGGCTACAAACACTCTCAGGTTTTGCACCACCTTGTCCTGTCCGCTGAAATTGGCAAACGACAGTGGACGAATGGCATTTTCGTATTCTCGTTCGGAGCTGTAGCCCAGTTGCTGGGTGCGTATGTCAAAGGATTCTTCCATATTCTTAGTTTCGAGGGGACAAATGTACAAAACAGATGCCGATTGATTCTACTTCCAACGCAACGTTTGCACCATTTGTTGCAACGTGAGGTCGATGTAACCCAACACCGGAGCCAGCGAATCGGGGTTTACCTTGCCGTCGAAGTACAACGAAGCCCTAAAAAAGTGCTTTTTTCTATCTGTCAAATAAAGTTGCCGGGGGGTGGCCACACTTCCCGAAATGGCATATAAAATACCCGATGCCGTACTATCTGCATTGGCAATGGTATGTTGCTCTATACCCGATGCTTTCACCGCATGCGAAAACGCAAGACGATGATTCTCATCCGCCACCTGATACAGCTTTTGTGATGTGATGGGCAGATAGGTACAATACAGCGTGGCTCGGTAAGCTGGCAGACGAAACGTAAACCATCGTTCCGTCCCTTTTCGCTCTTGCTCCGCCAGCAGACTCTGAGGCACATTCATCGTAAGCACCTCATTATCAAAGGGAACAAAACCATCCTTACGCTCATCTATACGAAAGTAGGCATAAGGTTTAGGCATCGTGGAATGCTCGCACGAGGCACACAGTGCCACCAAAATAAAGACAAAAAAGGCTTTAAAATGGCAGGTCATCATCATCCGAAGTATCAGCTCCACTGCTTAGGGTTTCCGATGCAGAAGCAGAAGTAGGAGCGACTTGTTGGGCTGTTTCGTTGGCAACAGTTGTGGTTGCCAAGTCGGGGCGACGTCCCAACAGCTCCAGGTTATCTACATATACCTCTGTAACATAGCGTTTTATACCCTGCTGGTCGTCATAACTACGTGAGCGGAGTTTGCCCTCTACATACAGCTGTGTACCTTTTTTTACATACTGCTCCACCACTTTCGCCAGTCCACGCCAGCACACAAGGTTGTGCCACTCGGTACGGTCGGGCACCACCGTCCCGTTGGCTGCGGTGTAGCCTCGTTCGGTGGTAGCCAACGGAAAGTTAGCTACGGCTGCTCCGTTGTCGTAGTATCTCACTTCGGGGTCTTTGCCCACGTTTCCTATCAGAATTACTTTGTTAACCGACATTGTTTTCTGCTTTTTTGTTAGAATAAAATTTGCTTGGCAAATGTACTATTTTTCCACCGTACCCCACTTCTATTGCTTCAATATTTTCTGTCTTTACCTGCAAGGCCTTTCTCCGTAGCGGAGAAGAGCTACCGCAACACTCTTTTTCACACTTTCGGACGAATAAAAGCACAAAGTTCATCTTCCTATTTACAAAAAACAAATTCCATAAAACGGCAAATTAGTTTCTAAAGATGAAAAATCGTTTAATTATACTAATACTTAAAGAAACTACCATTTTATTGTATATATTTGGCGATGCAAATATTTCAAAATACCTATATAAAGATAGCCTTGAATTTAAAAGAGTGTTTTTAATGTAGAATATGAGTTGCTAAATACATAAAAAACCTCTTGTTTGCTTACTGTAGTTAGGTATGGCGAAACTGTAATTCAGAAAACTTTTTAAACCAAAATTTAGGATTATGAAAAAAAACAGACTCAACTACAAACAAGTGTTGATGGCCATACTGATGACTACCAGCACGTGGATGGCGTGGGGACAATCCTCTACTTCCGGACATTTGCCTCAAAACGGGAAAGTGTACAGAATCAACTCCTTGGGAACGACAAGGACCGGCGAAACAAACACTCCCTATTACCTCACATCCAATGAAATAAGGATTCCGACCAGCCGAACACGTCTCGTGCTTACTCGCTCGGTAGATAAAACCAATCCTGCCTATTACTTCCGTGTAGATCGTAGTGGCAACAATCAGGCCTTGTTTAGTTTGGCCAGAAAAATGTACTTCACTATTGAGAGCTACAATACTGACAACGCTTCTCGATTCAGGGCCACAGCAGACCCTATGGTATTCTTCAACAACGGAGGCTACGTTAACATAAAAATGACAACTGATGCCGGCAAATTCCAAGCTTACGGAGGAGCCACAGGCATTACCGCAGAGCAGGCCTCTTTTGACAAAAGTGGCAATGCAGGTAATGGCAACGATGCAAAATTCGTTTTCACCGAAGTTACCGATGCGGCCGTAGTTACGATACGTGC
>JBHBVA010000090.1:0-8336 GCA_041793355.1 Bacteroidota bacterium
AGATGTTCAATAAAGTATAAATAACTAATTTACAGAGGAATACTAACATACACACCATCTTTATATCCCTTTGGTGGAAGCGGTATTTTAGCATTCCTCTATCTTTTTTTTCAGACAATCCTAAAAAATATAATACGATGAATTACAGCAGAATACTCAAATCAATAGGCATACTTTTCTGCCTGATGTTGGCATTACCACTGCACGCTCAGCAAGGCGAAAGCATGTATGGCGACAAAGTAAAAGCCGATGTAAAATTAAACTATGTTTACTCGTTGGAGGAGGCACTGGTGCAGGCAAAAGCCCGGAAAAAGCTCGTCTTTTTCAATTGTTTTGCCGATTGGGCAATTCCTTGTCACGGAATGAACAAGCACGTTTTTTCCGACCAAACCTTTGCCGACTATATGAACCAGACTTTTGTAAATCTGTTTGTGGACGTAAGCAAACGCGAAAATCAAGCTTTGGCAGAGCGTTACAATATCAAAACCTTTGCTCACTTTTTAGTGCTTGATGCCAATGGCGATGTGGTGCATCGCATAGTAGGCGGCAAAAAGTTGCCCGATTTCAAGCACGATGTGATGCTGGCACTCAGCACCAAAACCTCGCTTGCCGGCACTCAAAAAGCATACAACAGTGGCAAACGAGGCAAAAAAGAATTGTTCGCCTACTTGCAAGCATTACAGTTGGCAAACGAAAAGGACACCTTTAAGCAGGTGGCAAACGAATATTTGCAACAAATAAAAACAAGCGACTACTGCAAAAAAGAAAACTGGTTTATCGTATCCAAACTGATAGACGGTGTAGAAGCCCCTTTGTATGCCACGCTTATCGAGCATAAAAACGACTTTGTGAAGCACAACGGAGAAGCCACCATCAACAACTTTATAGAAAATCTTTTCTATTCGCCTATCGCAGCAATGGCTTCAGGTACAAGCCCTTACGATGCGTCGCAATTGATGGATTTGTTTTTGAAAATGCAAAAGGCAGACCTCTCGCCCGGCTCATTGATATACAAACTGCATCAAATTGCAAAGTTGCGGGGAGAACGACAATACGACAACCTGCTGGCTTATATGCGTGCCAATGGCAAAGCGTTGGGCGGACAAAAAACGTCGTTGGATTTAACTTTTGAATTTCCCGAAATGACTGACCGGCAGCGGACAAATGTGGTGGCTTATTTACGAGAGTCGGCAAAGGACGAACACGAAAGCACGGCAAAACATTTGCTTACATTGGCGGACAGAATGGATAGCCGCGAAGGCATCCGCTTTGAAACCGGTAGCTATGCCCAAGCGTTGGCAAAAGCCAAACAACAGGGTAAAATGCTGTTTGTAGATTGCTACACCGTGTGGTGTGGTCCTTGCAAACGTCTTGCCAATGAGGTGTTTCCCCGCCCCGAAGTAGGAAAAGTTTTTAACGACCGCTTTGTCAGCATCAAAATAGATATGGAACGTGGCGAAGGCGTAGAATTGGCCAAAAAATTTGGGGTAAAAGCCTTTCCCACAATGCTGGTGATAGATGCCGACGGCAACGAGGTAAAACGAATGTTAGGACTATTGCCACCTCAGAAGCTCATTGACGAGGTGCTTTCGCTGGACAAAAAAGACGAATAACGGATTAGTTAATACGCTCTCCATCGCCATTTCGCAGGAGGCTCCCCCACTCTAAATTGTGTTTCTATTTTTTGTCTTGCTATAAAATGCTTACTTTTGTAGCGTTTACAACAAAATGGGAAATAAAAAAATACGATGATACAGCAAAACTTTGTTTTATACAACACACTGACGAGAGAGAAAGAAGAGTTTAAGCCCGTTAATTCTCCCCACGTAGGGATGTACGTTTGCGGACCTACTGTTTATGGAGATGGGCATTTAGGACACGCTCGCCCTGCCATTACGTTCGACGTCTTATTTCGATATTTGAAACACGTTGGTTATCAGGTTCGTTATGTTCGAAATATTACGGATGTAGGTCATCTTGAAAATGACGCTGATGAGGGTGAAGATAAGATTGCAAAGAAGGCGAGATTAGAACAATTGGAACCAATGGAAGTAGTTCAACATTACACCAATCGCTATCACAAAGCAATGGAGAGATTGAACGTACTCCCACCATCCATCGAGCCACAAGCATCGGGACACATTATGGAGCAAATCGAGACGATCCAGAAAATCTTGGATAATGGATATGCTTATGAGAGTGATGGCTCTGTTTACTTCGACGTGAAAAAGTACAATGAAGATCATCAATATGGAACTTTATCCAATCGCAATATTGAAGATATGTTGAACACGACACGTGCTTTGGATGGACAAGATGCAAAGCGTAGCAAAGTGGATTTTGCCCTTTGGAAGAAAGCAAGTCCCACCCATATTATGCGTTGGCGATCTCCTTGGGGTGTTGGATTCCCCGGTTGGCACATTGAATGTTCGGCTATGGGAATGAAGTATTTAGGAGAGACGATTGACATACACGGAGGAGGAATGGATCTTGTGTTTCCCCATCACGAAGCGGAGATTGCACAAAATACGGCTTGTTGTGGAAATCAGGTAGTTCGCTATTGGATTCATAACAATATGATCACAATCAACGGTCAGAAGATGGGAAAATCTTTAGGAAATTTCATCACGTTAGATGAGTTTTTCACTGGTCAACATCAATTGCTTACTCAGGCATATCATCCGATGACTATCCGATTTTTCATCCTACAGGCTCATTATAGAAGCACGTTGGATTTCAGTAACGAAGCCCTTCAATCAGCAGAAAAAGCATTGAACAGATTGATGGATGCTTACGAGAAGATCTCCAAACTTTCGGCAAAAGAAGGGGCAAGTGAGAATCCCACTGTTGGATCTCTTAGGAAATCTTGTTACGATGCGATGAATGATGATATGAATACGGCGATTGTAGTTGCCAATTTGTTTGAAGCATCGACACTTATTAACTCCGCTTTTGATGGGAAAATTGACCTTTGTGAATCTGACATTCAAGAACTTAAGTCCGTGTTTGATGTATTTTTGTTTGATATTCTTGGAATGATGAGTCGGCAAAAAGAAAACTCGAGAGCTTTTGAAGGGGCTATTGAACTTCTTTTGAAGATGAGAGCAGAGGCAAAGAGTAATAAAGATTGGGCAACCAGCGATAAAATTCGAGATGAACTTACACGTCTGGGCTTTGAAATTAAAGATGGCAAAAACGGAACGGAATGGAAATTGAATTAGAATGAAGTTCCGCACCGAGATAGAAATTCCGCCATCACCCTTTCGGCTGAAGCACGGACAAAAATTAATGTCGTTAGGGTCTTGCTTTGCCGAAAACATCGGTAAAAGGTTAATGCAGAGCGGGTTCAACTTAATGTTGAACCCCTTTGGTATCACCTACAACCCATTATCCGCTGCAAAAATAATGGAGCTACTCCTCTCCGATTACATTTTTTGCCACGAGGACATAAGGCATCACAATCACCTGTATTTCAACCTCTTATTTCACGGCTCGCACTCGCAAACGAACAGCGATACTTTTCTTGCTCACATTCGTCAGCAAACGGCAACCGCTCGCGAACAACTTCCGGCGGATTGCCTTCTTCTCACTTTCGGCACAGCACACGTGTACGAGTGGGCAGAGAACGGCGAAGTGGTAAACAACTGCCACAAACTGCCTGCCTCTTATTTTATACGTAGGCGACTTTCCGTATCGGAAATCGTGGAACGCTGGCAAGCACTTATAAGGCAATTACTAACACAAAATCCCCACTTACGCATAATACTGACAGTCAGCCCAATACGATATTGGAAAGACGGTGCCCACGGCAATCAACTGAGCAAATCCATCTTACTGCTGGCTGTGGAAGAGCTTTGCAAGCTGTTCGACCAAAACGTAATTTATTTCCCAAGCTATGAAATTGTGCTGGACGAATTGCGAGATTATCGTTTCTATGCCGAAGATATGTTACACCCCAATAATCAGGCAATTGAGTACTGCTGGCAACGTTTTTCGCAAACATTTTTCGATGAGGGAACACAAGAAATCATCCGCAAATGGATGAAAATCAGCCGTTCGTTGGCACATCGTCCACTTCACGAAAGTGCCGAATATCATACGTTTCGAGAGAAAGCAGAAGCCGAAAGAAAGGCTTTTGTAAAGCTACACCCGCAAGTAAAAACGTATTGACTTTGTATTTATTCTCACATCCGAAACAAAATTCACAAACATATAATTAGCTCACCAAACAGGGAAGAAAAGTCTGACACTAAAATTTGGGGCCAGCTCAAGTTTAGTGCTAAGCTATTTTCCTGAATAAAAACTCAATCTACAACAAAATTTTAAAAAAGCAAACTGCGTAATTATTCAAAAAAATTCTAACGCTATACATTAGAAGATATACAGTACTGTTAATTGCAATAGTAGAAAAAAAATCCCCATCTTTTTCAAGATGAGGTTTTTATATACACCTTATAATCAATTTTTTAAGATTTATTTATTCTATTTTCTAAAAGCTCCACATCATTTCGGAAAGCTTTATCCACCTCCAGTTGGTTTTTCACCGTCTTGCAAGCGTGAAGCACTGTAGCGTGATTTTTCTTTCCAATCAAACCACCGATTTGTGCCAACGACATATCTGTGTGTTGTTTCAACAGATACATTGCAACTTGGCGGGCTTGCACTATTTCCCGTTTACGTGATGCTGTGTGAATCAAACCCGCTTTCACATTAAAGTGTTCGCAAACGAGAGCTTCAATATCAGAGGCCGACAGTTTACGTTTTTCTATTTTACGAATGGTCTGCCCAATCACTCGACGGGCCATATCCATATCTACTTCTCTGCCATAGACCACGGAATGAGCCATCAACGACACAATCACCCCTTCCAAATCGCGGGCATTATCCGTTACATTTTGAGCGACAAACCACAACACCTCATCAGGAATGCTCAATCCGTCGTGTTGCACTTTATTTCGAAGAATAGCCATTCTCAGGGCTTCATCCGGGCTCTCCATTTTGGTGGTCAAACCCCAACGAAAACGAGTGAGCAAACGCTCTTCTACTCCATTCAGCTCAGACGGAGCTTTATCTGAAGTCAGCACCAATTGTTTTCCATTTTGGTGTAAGTGATTGAAAATATGGAAGAACGTATTTTGGGTTTTTTCAATACCTGCCAACTCCTGAATATCGTCAATAATAAGGACATCAATACCTTGATAAAAATTTATAAAGTCGTTGATAGTGTTATAGCGACCTGCGTCCGCAAATTGCACCTTGAACAAGTGTGCAGACACATACAACACCCGTTTTTCAGGATGTTGCTCTTTTATACTTGTACCAATGGCGTGGCAAAGATGGGTTTTTCCCACTCCCGACATTCCGTGTATAAACAACGGATTAAAAGCCGTTTTACCAGGGTCGCGGGCTACGGTAACACCCGCCGTACGAGCCAATTTATTGCTTTCTCCCTCAAAGAAATTATCAAAAGTGTATTTAGGGTTGAGTTGCGAATCGAAATTGGATGGAACGGTTTTACGAAAAGGGCTGGGTGCCTTATTCGCATCCTTAGGGGTTATACGCTCTACGTCGATAGATTTTGTTTCACCCAAATAATTGATTGTTCCACCGGACATTAAAACGGTATAGCGGAGAGAGGTGTTTTTACCAAATACCCGATACAATGTCATACGAAGAAGATCCACGTAGTGTTCTTCTAAAAACTCATAGAAAAACTGACTTGGCACCTCTATCTTCAGCTCGTTGTTTTCGTACGACAACGGTTTGATAGGTACAAACCAAGTTTTGAAAGCTTCAGCGGATATATTATCGCTTATCACTCTCAAACAGCTATTCCATAATGCTACAACATTGTTCGAATCCATAAAAAACTCTCCGTATATCAAAATTCAAAGTTTGCCCATTCGATTTGGGAGTGCAAAATTTGAAAATAAATTCTGAAAAATCAATCCCTAAATTATTTGCTTTTTTGAAAAGAGTGTCTAATCATTAGTTTTCAGAAACTTACCTCCTATCTCTCAACAAATATAAGCTCTCCAACAAATGTAGCACACATTAATCTAATAATCAACAAATTAGCAAACATCATATTTCTAATTTATGATAAAGAAGCAAACAAAGAAAAAGTCCTCTATATGGCTTACCTCTACCATATAAAGGACTTTTACAACTACTACCACTATTTATACTTAATATAAATAAGCTTGATTCTTAAAACACTTTTACGTTGATGTATTTTTTAGGGTTCTTCTTAACGTCTTCAAGCAAAGCAGACATATTGCCAATGGCAATGTTCAAACTATCATACAAAGCTCGCTCGTTGAGAAGTAAACCCATAGAGTTGTTCCGTTCGTTAAACCTCCGTGTCATTCGCTCTACGTTTGCCATCGTGGAATCCATCTTTGCAAATGTTTTTTCAAACTCCAATTGATTCATCCTCTTGGTCATAGTAGAAATATCTCCCGACGACGCAGACAAATGGCTCGTAATGGTAGGTATCTGCTTGTTCAGTTGTGCCATCATCGTATTCAACTCTCTGGTAGCCGTTTGCAAATTTTTTGTAGTTTCATTCACGTTTTGCAGCGAAGCTACCAATGCCGGATGATTTGCGACAGCTACTAACCCCACCAATATGGAGTCCATTTTGGGTAGCATATTTGTTACCTGTGGCAACATATCTTTTTGCACGGCGTCAAGCATACCTGGCTTGTTCATCCCTCGCAAAGTGTCCGAATACGAGGCAAAGTCTTTGGTACGAGCGTTAAGCTCGAGTGACAAGCTGGATGTTCCGAGCATCGATGCTTCCATATTCAGAATGCTACCCTTTGTTATTGCCACTTCTTTATCCATCGTAACCTCCACTACAATTTGCTTAAAGTTATTGGGATTTACCTTTAGTGCCGAAACAATACCAACTTTATGTCCGTTCAACAGCACCGGACTGGATACGGCAAGTCCCGTAACATCTTCAAAAACAACCGTATATATGTTCGACGGTTTAAAAATATTGAAGCCTTTCAGAAAACGAATTCCGAAAAACAACAAGAACAGTCCCACTACAAAGGCTATACCTATTTTTATCTCTCTTCTCATATTTTTTATTAATTTATCTTTTCTCCATTTTTAAATTTAACAACAAACGCATCAGGGAATTTTTTGCGAACCTTACTCTGTAATCTTACTGCCTCCGCCATAGAGAATGCAGAGCCATACATATATTTATACGAATCACCATCCTGGTAATAAGATGTGGGGGAAAGCCCCTTGAACTTACGCGAATCGGATTTCAATTTCTCTTTCGAAATAAAAAACTGTACTCTATATTCCGTTTTATTAGTCGATACCGGCGATTCTTTTACCTCTTTTACCTTGCTCGAAAGAGACACCTCCGTTTTTGCTTGTTTTCTTTTGTTTTTTGCTAATCCATTTTTCTTATTTACTGAAGGTGCTACCTTGCTTTTAGCCTCTTTTGATTGTTCTTGATTGACTACAGCCTCCTTTTCGTCCAATGTTTTGGGCACGGACGAGCCTTTTCCTTGCTTTTTATCAAAACTATATTTGTATTTACGAAACGCATTGTAAACAGAGCGGGCAATAGCACTTTGTCCTAAATCGGAGGATATGTAAACGGCATCGCGAGCGTTGTTTATAAAGCCAACCTCTATCAATATACTGGGCATACTGGTTCGTCGCAACACCCAAAAGCCGGCTTGGCGTACACCTTTGTCCCGTTGCAGAGTGTTTTGCTTAAACTCTCGCTGTACGTAATTTGCTATTTCCAAGCTTTGCTCCATATACATATTGGTCATAAACTCAAAAATGATGTACGATTCAGGCGAACGGGGATCGAATCCTTCATATTTCCTTGCATAATTGTCTTCCAGCAATATAACGGAATTTTCACGTTTCGCCACTTCCATATTTTCGTTCTTGTTATCAAGTCCTAAAATATATGTTTCGGCCCCCGAAGCTGTGATAGTTTTGGATACTGTGGAGTTTGTGTGAATAGATATAAAGAGATTAGCCTTTGCTTTATTGGCTATCTCTGCACGTTTGTCCAACGCCACAAATACATCCGTTTTTCGTGTGTACACAACCTTGACATCGGGCATATTTTGCTCGATATATTTTCCCAGTTTCAAAGCTACACTCAAATTGATTTCTTTTTCGCAGGCATTACCACGCACTGCCCCCGCATCTCGTCCTCCGTGCCCGGCATCTATTACTACCACAAAATGCTTTGGGGCAGCAACCAAGTTCATCGAAGTACATAATATCAACAGAAATAACCGAAACCGTTGTTGCATCTCTGACGTTTTCTAAAAAAATTCTCTCCC
>JBHBVA010000091.1:0-2785 GCA_041793355.1 Bacteroidota bacterium
CAGGTGCGTATTTCTACCAACTACAAAGTAGAAGCAACTAACGATGGTATAGAAGCCGAAATTCGCGGTAAAATGACAGAGGCATTGAAATTGAAGGGATATATAAAAGCCGATGCAACTATCGATAATTATATCCAAAGTTCTGCCAAAGTGGGACCAAGTGTTGCCGATGACATGAAAACAGCAGCTGTGTTTGCGGTAAGCTTTGCCATCTTGTGTATGGGTATCTACATCTTGTTCCGCTTCCGTGATGTTGCGTTCTCGGTAGGTACTATCATTGCTGTGGCACACGATGCTGCCATCGTGATTTTCGCTTACTCGTTGTTCCATAACTTCTTACCTTTCTCGTTGGAAATCAATCAAGAGTTCATTGCTGCCATTCTTACGGTAGTAGGCTTCTCCATCCACGACAAGGTGGTTATCTTCGACCGTGTGCGTGAGCGTCGTCGTGAATTCCCCTTGCGTCCTATTCGCGAGACTATCAACGAATCGCTCAACTCTACACTTACACGTACTATTAGCGTGTCGTTGAGTACGGTACTGGTGTTGTTGTGTATCTTCATCTTGGGTGGCGATTCATTGCGTAGCTTCTCGTTTGCAATGATTTTGGGTATCATCTTCGGTACATACTCATCAGTATTTATCGCTACACCTATTGCTTACGAAATTATGCACAAAAAAGCCGAAAAGAAGGCGGCTTCAAAATAAGCAATGCTCCCTTGCTCGAATGTGAAGTTTAACTTCCGTTCGGATATAAGAAGACGGCTTCCCATTATGGGAGGTCGTCTTTTGTTTTGAAAAGCGGGAACTTTCTTGCCACAAGTAAAACTTTTCTCACACAGCGAGGAAGTAAACTCTTTTGTTTATACGAGTGATTTTGCTTAACTTTGTCGCCTTAAAGCGAGCTTTCAGATTGTTGTGTTTGCAAGTTTGTTTTTGGTAACAAAAGTAATTGAAAAGAACTATTTTCAACTTAAATATAATTTTTTTATGTCTTACAAAGTAGCAGTTTTTGATGCTAAGCCTTATGATAAGGCTATCTTCGACAAAATAAACGAGACTTACGGTTTCGAGTTGAAGTACTACAAGGAGCATCTGGATTTCAACAACGTAATTTTGGCAACCGGTGCCGATGCGGTGTGTATTTTTGTGAATGCTGTTGTAGATAAGCGAGTGATTGACAAACTGGTAGAGTTGGGAGTGAAGCTAATTGCTTTGCGTTGTGCCGGATTTAACAACGTAGATGTAAGCTACGCTAAAGGTAAAATAAGGGTGGTACGTGTACCCGAATATTCGCCACACGCTATTGCCGAACATACGCTGGCTCTGATGCTTTCGCTCAACCGTAAAATACACAAGGCCTTTAACCGAACTCGTGATTGGAACTTTTCACTCAATGGTTTTCAGGGCTTTGATATGTACGGAAAAACAGTGGGAGTGGTAGGTACCGGAAAAATCGGACGTACGATGATTGGCGTACTCAAAGGATTGGGAACTAAGGTTATAGCGTATGATGTTTATCCCAATGCACAAGCCGCTGACGAGCTGGGATTCACCTATGTAACGCTTGACGAATTGTATGCACAATCGGACATTATTACGCTCCATTGTCCCCTGACTAAGGAAACTGAATATTTGATTTGCGACAAGTCTATCGAAAAGATGAAAGATGGTGTAATGATTATCAATACCGGACGTGGTAAATTGATAAATACCAGACATTTGATAGATGGGCTCGTGAGTTTGAAGGTAGGATATGCCGGTCTGGACGTGTACGAAGAAGAAGGCAATTATTTTTACGAAGACAAGTCGGATGAAGTGATGTCGGACGACGTGTTGGCACGCCTGTTGTCGTTTAGTAATGTTATCGTAACCTCACATCAAGCATTTTTTACAAATGAGGCAATGTCGAATATTGCTACCACCACGCTGGGAAATATTCAAAGTTTCTTCAATGGAGAAGATCTTGTAAATGAGGTAGTTGCACAATAGGAGCATCTGCTCGTTTTAAGTTGAAAATAGGGAGAGAATTTTTTAGAAAACGTCAGAGATGCAACAACGGTTTCGGTTATTTCTGTTGATATTATGTACTTCGATGAGCTTGGTTGCTGCCCCAAAACATTTTGTGGTAGTGATAGATGCTGGACACGGAGGACGAGATGCAGGGGCAGTGCGTGGCGATGCCTGCGAAAAAGAAATCAATTTGAGTGTAGCTTTGAAACTGGGAAAATACATTGAGCAAAATATGCCCGATGTCAAGGTTGTGTACACACGAAAAACAGATGTATTTGTGGCGTTGGACAAACGTGCAGAGATAGCCAATAAAGCAAAGGCTAATCTCTTTATATCTATTCACACAAACTCCACAGTATCGAAAACTACCACAGCTTCGGGGGCCGAAACTTATATTTTAGGACTTGATAACAAGAACGAAAATATGGAAGTGGCGAAACGCGAGAATTCCGTTATATTGCTGGAAGATAATTACGTAAGGAAATATGAAGGATTCGATCCCCGTTCGCCCGAATCGTACATCATCTTTGAGTTTATGACCAATATGTATATGGAGCAAAGTTTGGAAATGGCAAGTTACGTACAGCGAGAGTTTAAGCAAAACACTCTGCAGCGGGACAAAGGTGTACGTCAAGCCGGTTTTTGGGTGTTGCGACGAACCAGCATGCCCAGCATATTGATAGAGGTTGGCTTTATAAACAACGCTCGCGATGCTGTTTACATATCCTCCGACTTAGGACAAAGTGCTATTGCCCGCTCCGTAAGGATAGCC
>JBHBVA010000092.1:0-3698 GCA_041793355.1 Bacteroidota bacterium
AACTGTGGAGGGCGACCTTTACGCAAAGAAAAAAGGCATTGATAAGTTGCCAACCTTGTTTGTAAATGGTCTGCACCGAACCAATTCCACAGCCGATTTCGGAGCATCTGTTATCGCTGCCTTGCAAAAAGAAAGTCCTTTAAGTTTGTACCTGAAAGCAACATACGATGAGGCGAAAAATACAATAGACGTGGCACTTTCTGTCCGAAGTTCCGAAGCGGTAAAAGGTGTATTGAAAATGTGGATTGTGGAGGATGACATCTCTGCCTTGCAGCTATTCCCGGCGAGGAAGAAAGAGGAAAACTATATTCACTCTCACGTTTTTCGAGCCGCCATTCATTCGTTGGAAGGAGAGCCGATACAGATTGTACCCGGGCAAAATACAACCATACGGCATACTACTAATCGTGCGGAGCGATGGAGGCCGCAAGCATTGTCGGTGGTAGCCTTTGTGGAGGCACAGGGAGAAGTATTGCAGGCGATACAGCAAAAAGTAGAATAAAATAGTAATGTTTAAATTGATAAATAAAAAGGTATGAAAAGAGTATTTTTTAGCATCTTTTTGATATGGATGACTTTGACGTGCGTAGCACAGAGCAATCCCCACTTACGCTTGTGGATAGATGGTAAACTCACCGGCGAAAGCGATAAGGTAACTTGTAGCACATTTGAAGAAAATTATGGTGCAAAGTTTTTAACTCCCAACATCGAAGTGGAAAATACATCCGCACAAACAATGGTGGTGTCACTCAATTTTAATATTCTTCAAATTGTTGATTGTCAGTTGCTTGTTTGTGGTGGTAACGAATGTTTGGAGTTTAATAAATCCGGCAATTATCATAGTTATTTATTGACCATTCCTGCCGGAGGAAAAGAAAAACTCGACTTTAAAATCAGTATAGCAAATGAGGCGGTATTTGCATTTTCAGCTCTTTTGAAAGCTAAGCAGTTACAAAGCAATAGTTTACAATATAGTGATTCTGTGGTGTTGTCCGAAGGTATTTTGGCATCCCTGCAAGCGGGGCAAGCCGTTGGGGCAAGTATATCGGCAACCAAGGCATCTGCAAACATCACTTCTTGTAGCATCTACAGCATCGATGGTAAACTATTGCATAAAAATGCTACAGAACAACAGATAAAATGCTTAGGCAGAGGAATCTATATCTGTAGGCAATATGCCAGAAACAAAGTAGTGAACACCTATAAATTTTCTAATTGATTATGAGTAAATTAGCATTATCTCTGTTTTTCTTGACCGCAATGGTGCTTTCTGTTTTCGGGCAGACAGAAGATGGAAGAATAGCCATTGAAACCTGCGTTGTAACACCCTTTGCCAAGCAAGGTGAGCCACTGAAAGTAACCGTGAGCTACAATGCCAAACAGTTTGGTAGCACCATAACGGATTATGCTTTCGACTTTTTGGTGGATGGAAAAGTGGTGCAACGCTACACGCAAGAGCAGTGGGGGAGCATTACCTACACTACCGTACGAAAGGACATCCAATTACCACTGCCGCAAGGCATAGCTCTTGGGCAACATCGTTGCGAACTAGTGGTGAAGCGAGGCGAGCTTGTGGATAAAACTATGACCTCTCATTTCAGAGTGTATAAGGATGTATTGCCTCGCCAAAAATATTTGTTGGAACATTTTACCGCAACGTGGTGCCCCAATTGTCCGTACGCAGTGAATGCTATGGAGGATGTAAAGCTCTATTACGATGATGTTGCGTGGGTAAGTATCCATCGTTTCGATGGGTACGCTGTAAGCGGAAGTGAGCGGTTGGTACAAATAAATTCGCTTAGTGGTTATCCCAGCATATACCCCGACCGTCGTTACATTCAGGAAGTCAATGGCTATCGGTTAGGAGCTTATCGCGGTAGCGAAAATCCCTCCCAAGAAGTGGCTGATGAGCTTCACAGGCGGATTGTGAATACTCCCATTCCGGTTCTTACGTCTATTGATATAGCCCCCATCTACAATCCTGAAAGTCGTCAGTTAGACATTACTGTTTCGCTGCAAAGCGTAGAGGATTTTGAGACTACTTTCGGAACATCGGCACTTACCGTTGTGTTGATTGAAGATAGCATCCCCAATGCCTCCAACAATAAATTGAGATACATAGTTTCAGCAGCCGATGGAGATGATATTCAGTGGAATACGAATCGGTTCGAAAAAATGTATAGCCTGACACTGCCTGAAAAATGTAATGCCAAACATGTTAAAGTGGTTGCTTTTGTGGGGCGAAAAGTGCAAGGTGCTAATGTACCCCAATCGTCCGAACGATTTGTAACCAATGCCGAAATGGTACCGGTGCAGATAAAAACTACAACGAGAATAAATACCGTACAGCAGGCTACCGAACCAGCATTGTATTTCGATATGCAGGGACGTGTTTCACGCACTCCGAAGCAGGGGGTAAACATCATTCGTTATGGTAACGGAAACGCTCAAAAAAGATGGGTGAAGTGATGAACTACACGCTCTAAAATGTAAGGTGTGTACTTTTTCCTCGAAAAAAACAGCTATCTTTGTCCGCCTTTTACGGAGGAAGACAAAGAGAAGAAATTGATGAATAGGGCTTTGATAAGTATAGGTGCCAATGAACAGGCGGATAAAAACTTACACTTTGCCTTTCGGTGGCTGGAAAATCACTGCCGAGTAGAAGCAGCTACTCCCATCATCACCACCGAGCCGGTAGGTAGCGGATACGAAAAATTATTCCGTAACCAATTGGTATGGGTGTCAAGCAGTTTTTCGTTGCCGGAGATGAATGATGCACTAAAGCTTCTCGAACGTCAAGTCGGTCGATTGCCGCACCACAAATGGCAAGGTGTCGTTCCGTTGGATGCGGACATACTTGTGTGGAACGAGCAGGTGCTTCGTCCGCAAGACATGCTTCGCCCTTACGTAAAATATCTGTTGGAGTTGTCGGGTGAGGGGAGCAACTTTCCCATTTAAAACAGAGGTTGATATAGTTTTTTGAGAAGATATTTGTACAATAAATTTAATAAAGAAAATAATGGATACAGTTGTTAGCGGCATCCGCTCTACCGGAAACCTGCATTTGGGTAACTATTATGGGGCTTTGCGTAATTTTGCTCGTATGCAACACGAAAATAAGTGCTTCTTTTTTATTGCGGATTACCATTCGCTAACTACTCACCCCGACCCGAAGTCGTTGCACGGAAACGTGCGAAATGTGCTTACGGAATATTTGGCGGCGGGTATCGACCCCAATGTTGCCACTATTTTTGTGCAAAGTGATGTGCCTGAGGTGTGCGAACTGTATTTGCTGTTGAATATGCACGCTTATATGGGCGAGTTGGCAAAAACCACCTCCTTCAAGGATAAAGCTCGTAAAAATCCGGAGAACGTGAATGCCGGACTGCTTACGTATCCAACTCTGATGGCTGCGGACATTTTGTTGCACAATGCACATAAAGTGCCGGTAGGCAAAGACCAAGAACAGCATTTGGAGATGACTCGCAAATTTGCCCGTCGTTTCAACAACATCTATGGTGTGGAATATTTTCACGAGCCGGTAGCCTACAATTTCGGACGAGACCTTATCAAGATTCCCGGATTGGACGGTAGCGGAAAAATGGGAAAAAGCGAGGGTAACTGTGTGTATCTGAAAGATACGCCCAAAGAAATAGAGAAAAAAGTGAAAAAAGCCTTGACAGACGAAGGACCCAAGG
>JBHBVA010000093.1:0-3364 GCA_041793355.1 Bacteroidota bacterium
ACCCTAACTATGATGGTGGCGATGTGGTGTTAAATGCCGAAATGGGTATCGTACTGTCGCCCAACGATTTTCCCGAAATGTTGCACCACGTGGGCAAAGACCTTGTGGTAACAGACGGAACCACGCTGTTGGGAGCAGACGATAAGGCTGGTGTTGCCGAAATTGTAGCGGCAATGGCGTATCTGAAAGCTCATCCCGAAGTGAAACACGGAAAAATCCGTATCTGCTTTACTCCCGACGAAGAGATTGGGCAAGGGGCAGACCATTTCGATGTGGCAAAATTTGGTGCCGAGTGGGCATACACAATGGATGGTGGCGACATCGGAGAGCTTGAATACGAGAACTTTAATGCCGCATCGGCAAAAATACACATTCAAGGGCGAAGCGTGCATCCGGGCTATGCCAAAGGCAAGATGGTAAATTCGCTGATGATTGCTCACAAGCTGATAGGATTGTTGCCCGCAAACGAACGTCCCGAACATACAGAGGGATACGAGGGCTTCTTTCACGTGATGGGCATCAACGGCTCTACGGATTCGGCAACCGTATCGGTCATCATTCGCGACCACGACCGTACACTGTTCGAAAACCGCAAAAAACTGATGCAGGAGGCGGTAAACTACATCAACACTCTGCACCCCAACAGCACAACGTTGGAGATGAGCGACCAATACTACAATATGCGTGAAAAGGTAGAACCGATGATGCACATTGTGGATATTGCAGCCGAAGCAATGGTTGCAGTAGGCATCACTCCCAACGTGAAGCCTATTCGCGGAGGTACCGATGGCTCGCGTCTGTCGTATATGGGATTGCCTTGCCCCAATATTTTTGCGGGCGGACTCAACTTTCACGGCAGATATGAGTTTGTACCCGTACAGTCGATGGAAAAGGCTGTGGAAGTGATTGTAAAAATAGCTCAGCTGGTAGAGGAAAAAGCGTAACTACCTACAATTCAACAAAAACAAAGCAGAAGCACGGAGAAAAATCCGAACTTCTGCTTTTTTGTGTTTTATCGGATTGCCCTTAATCCATCATTTCCATCAATTGCACCAGAGCATTGTTCGTTGCTCGCAAAATGTTAAATTCACGATTATTGCCGAAACGATAAGTTTTGGCAACCACCGTATCTTTACACTTGGTAGCTATGCAGATAGTTCCCACAGGTGTTTGCTCCGTTCCGCCATCGGGGCCGGCTATGCCCGATGTGGCAATAGCACAATCGGACGAAAGTTGTCTGCATATCCCCTCAGCCATTGCCTGCACCACCGCTTCGCTCACTACACCGTGCTGTTGTATCACATCGTTATCTACTTGCAACAGAGAGCTTTTTACCTCGGTAGCGTATGCCACTACACTCCCCCTGAAGTAAGCAGATGCTCCCGGCACCGAGCTAATCAGTCGGGCAACATTGCCTCCGGTACAACTTTCGGCTGTGGCAACAGTAAGGTTGTGCTTCCGTAATTTGTGCGACAACACCTCCTCCAACGAAAAATCGCCCTCGCAGAGCAAAGCATCGCCCAACAATTGCTTCAACGCTGCCGACAAACGTCGAAATTCGACCTCGTGCCGACTACCATAGGCAAACAAACGCAACTTCACCAATGCCGGCGATGGCAAATATGCCAATCCAAAATCTTGTGGCAAAGCCTCTTCAAACGCTTGCAACTTAATAGCCAATGCCGATTCGGGGTGCTTGGTAACCATCATTACCGCAGACAAATACGCATCCTTGCGGAAGCAATCGGTTAAGCGGGGAAGCACCTCGTGCGTCATAGTCCACTGCATCTCCATTGGCACACCGGGCATCGAAACCAATACTTTACCATTGCGTTCGAACCACGTGATGGGAGCCGTCCCTACCCTATTTTGAATAACCGTACATTGTTGTGGCACAAGTGCTTGATTGCGTGTCAGGTCGTTCATTTTCATCCGATTGCCCAGTACCTTCAGGACGTTTTCGTACACCTCTTCACTGAAAATCAGTTCCGTGCCAAAGTATTCGCAGAGCGTATTCTTGGTAATGTCGTCTTTGGTTGGTCCGATACCGCCTGTAACCAAAATACAATCGTAGCGAACAAACAGTTCGTCCAACGTTTGGCGGATAGCTGTGGCTTTATCTGCCACCGATCGTATTTCCGCCACCTCAAACCCTTTGGAGGTGAGTTGCTGAGCCATCCAAGCCGAATTGGTATCGACGATTTGCCCTATCAGAATTTCGTCGCCGATGGTTACTATTGCTACCTGCATACCCTCAGCTGATAGTGGTGCGTGAAAATGGTGCTACATCTTTGCCACAAAACTCGCCATCCTGAAATTTGTAATATCCCGTGATGGCAACCATAGCCGCATTGTCGGTAGTATAGCCAAAAGGTGGGATGTAGATGTTCCATCCGTATTTGTCGCGATGTTCGGCAAAAGCCTGACGCAACCCGGAATTTGCCGACACACCTCCCGCCAGTGCCACCTCATTGATACCCAAATCGGTAGCCACACGGCGGAGTTTGTTCATCAGAATATCAATTACCGTTTGCTGCAACGAAGCACACAAGTGGGCCTTGTTTTTTTCCACAAAATCGGGGTCGGCTTTCAGTCCGTCGCGGAGCAAATACAGAAATGAGGTTTTCAGTCCGCTGAAACTATAATCGTATCCCCCAATTTGCGGTTTGCTCAATTTGAAGCGTGAACCATCACCTTCTTTTGCCAATTTATCTACCAACGGCCCACCGGGATAGCCCAAGCCCATCACTTTGGCACATTTGTCGAACGCTTCGCCTGCCGCATCATCGATGGTCTGCCCCACAATTTCCATTTGATTGTATGCCTTCACACAAATGATTTGCGAATTTCCACCCGAAACCAAAAGGCACAAAAATGGAAATTTAGGAGGATTATATTCAGTATCAGCATCTTGTATAAAGTGGGCCAAAACGTGAGCCTGCAAGTGATTGACCTCCACCATCGGAATATCAAGGGCAGACGACAGACCTTTGGCAAAGCTCGTACCCACCAGTAGCGACCCCATCAATCCCGGTCCACGTGTGAATGCAATTGCCGAAAGCTCGCTTTTATCCACTCCTGCCCGCTTCAAAGCCTCGTCCACCACAGGGATGATATTTTGCTGATGTGCCCGCGATGCCAATTCGGGTACTACCCCTCCGTAACTTTCGTGTACCTTCTGATTTGCTACCACATTGGAGAGTAGCACGCCATCGCGAATAATTGCTGCCGCAGTGTCGTCGCAGGAAGATTCTATGCCTAATATTGTAGTCATTTCTTTTTTAAGCGAAAAGAGCCTACTTGCTCAACAACAAGCCTTTTGCCACTTCGGCACGTTTGTCGGCACCTGCTACAAGTTCTACCA
>JBHBVA010000094.1:0-2626 GCA_041793355.1 Bacteroidota bacterium
ACAGTAATTCAATCAATTATTTCTTGTATGTATGTAAAGCAAGCAAAAGAAGAATTAAAAGAGAACTACACCAGTCCGCGTGCAAAACCTTACGTGTCGATGATAGGGCACAGTACGCTCAATTCGCTCTCCTATCCCGGAGAGGTAGATGCAAACTTCGGCGGAATGACCGAACAAGAAGAATGGGGCAATCAATAAAAGATGGCAGAATTGAAAATCGCCAAACCCATTCACAAAAACTATTATTTACTTAATGTTTAAACAGTTATTTATGAAAGTATTTAGAACAAATTTTTGGGCAATGCTTATTGCAATGATTGCCCTTACTGCTTGCACAAGTCAGGAGGAAACGCTTGTAACAGCAAAAACTAAAAAGGTGGATGTAACCATCTCCGTAGGCCCCGACGGAGATTTGAGAGCATTGTTCGACAGAGACGAAACAACCGGAGCCATCGGAGCTTTGAAAATGGTGGAAAAGGATGTGAATCTGTATGTAGGGATAAAGGCCGGCGATGCAGGTGAACCGGTAATGCAAACTTTAAAGTTTACCAAAGTGCCCGGAGAAAACAGAGCTGTGTATTCCGGACAGATAACCGTACCCATCAGCGAAAGTGGCAATTACAAGATAGCGGCCGTACTACTCTCCGAAGAAGGAGGGCTCACCTACGCTACTCCTTTGGAAGGTATAAATGCTCGCATTGCCGCTACTTCAACCCAACTGGTAGCCGCCACCGGCAACAGCATAGAGGAGAAGGTGCCTTACTACACCGATTGGATAGACTGCTCATTGGCTGACGGTGTGCTGAATCCCATCACCCTGCCCTTTAAACCCGAAGGAACGTTACTGCGACTACAATTGAAAAATCTCACGGAAACGGAACAGGACTTAAAGTCAATCACTTTCAACACCACTGCTTTCAGAAGAGGCGGAGCCTATTACTTTGCCTCCTATGCACAGGGAAGACCCGGTTTGGGATACAATCACGATGCGATGACATATACCTTCCCCACCACCACTGTACTGGCAAAACAAAGCGACGGTAGTGCAAGCATATCTCCCTACTACTACATTTGGGTAGTACCATTGGAGGGGGGAGACATTGCACTGGAAACGGTGATTGACATCGAGAAAAACGACGGAACCAAACTTGCGGCCGTATTCTCATCCAAACAAGCATTGCCTCGTGGCTCCGTGCCTCTGCGTATCAACATCACAAACAAAGGAGTAGATGCCTCTTTTGAAGGTATGGAGGAAATAGGTGTGGAAAACGGAAGCTGGGGCAGTGGCACAGCCTACAAGCTACCCACCGAATATTTTGCGGCTTATGATGTGAATGCCGATGGAAGTGCATTTGTGAAAAACTACAGCAACACCGATGGTAATGTCGGATATTTTACACCCCTTGAAACTACTTATGAGACCCTCAAAAACGGAGTGAATATCGAGGGGAAAAACTATTCGATGCCCACCTATAGCGAGCTGTTGAGCATCATTCCTCCACGTCGGGACGGAGCACAAACAGCAGGTACAGCTACACTGACCGATGTGGTAGAAACCAACATCAAACTCGGAAGCATCACCCGTAGTTTCACGGCCGACTACGTGAGCAATGGATCCATCCGTGCCTGCTATGCTGTTCGGTTCAAAAGTGCCGGCAACCAATATCGCACAGCTTTCCGTTACAAATACGTAGCCGACGGAGATAACACTCGTTTGGAGATTAAATGCAGATACTTGGGAACCTCTCAAACCACAATCACAGACGTGGCACAAGAAAGTTTCTGGAGCGATAGCGACGTACCTCTTGTAATCCCTTTCCGAGGATCAAAAAATTCTCAAGGAGTATTTCAAAACACGGGCCTAAGCTCTTTCTACTGGACAAGTTCGAAGTATAGCTACGAGGGGCACGCATCCTCATTCATCAACCAATACGCTACCCGTGTATGGGGATTTGCAAACGCAAATCGTCTTCCTGTACGCTTATATTTGCGTGATTAACCCGTAAAAAAATACTTCTCCCCCCTGCGTTTTTGCATTGCCCGTTTCCCGCAGGGGATGGAGGTCAGGGTATTGTTTTTACTGTGGCAATACCCCGCGTTTGAAAAATAGAAAAGGGTGAAATATTGCTCCCCCGTACCGCTCGCGATGAGTAGTGCGGGGGAGATTGTTTACAAATAGATTTTCGCTTCACCATTCCCCAGTAAAAAGGCAATGATGCCGTCGGATATTTGCACGGCTACCGGATAATCGTTTACTTTGCGTACATTTTGTAAGCCGATTTTGAATGCACTTTTTTGACAAACAGACAGCCGTCCGACTTTTGAACGAGTGGGGAATAAATGGGGTTCCGTTTCTATTTTTCACCGATTACCACGCCCAATGTTGGTACGCATCACCACTGACCCAAATGAGTGAGCGTATCAAATACGATATGCCTTTGGCAAGAAATTTTAGCCGGCAGAAGCACACGAGTTTGTCGTCCGGAGGAAGTATTGTAGCTCCGCCATTTGGCGAATACGAGCAAGCATTTGAGCTGGTACAAAATGAAATATTGGCAGGAAACAGCTTTTTGACAAACTTAACGTGGCGAATATTGTGCAAGAATACATCTGAACAAGTGGACGA
>JBHBVA010000095.1:0-8449 GCA_041793355.1 Bacteroidota bacterium
AGGTTGCACCAACACCGTTTCCTGCTGACGAGAACAGGTAAGATAAGAGTAGGTAGGTCGCTGAACCTCAAATCCTTGCTTCAATCGACGGATGTCTTTCAACATCAGTTCCCACTCGATGGAGTTTGGGTGGTCAAAGTTTAGTTGTTGCCTTTCCTCCAAAGGCAGATGCGAACTATCGTGATAGTAAGCATCTTGTGGCAAAACGGCTATTTCTTCGCAAGGGATTCTCCGCAAAACGCTGTCCACCAACGTGGTTTTGCCCGAACCCGAACCTCCTGCAATACCAATTACGTACATAAATTTCTACTTTCGCTATATCTTAATACATTTCTTTTTCTAACTCTTCCAACTGCCTCATCCACAAAGCTGCGGAAGCATCGCTGGGCATTCGCCAATCGCCACGAGGCGATAAATTTACCGAACCCACTTTTACCCCATCGGGCAGGCACGAACGCTTAAACTGCTGCGAGAAAAAGCGTTGAAAAAACACTTTCATCCATCTGATTATCACCTTGTTGCTAAATTCGTCTGCAAACGTATGGCAAGCCAAAAAATATATTTTGGAGGGGCTGAAGCCGAAACGCAACACGTGATATAGGAAAAAATCGTGCAACAGGTAAGGTCCTACCACATCTTCCGTAATTTGGGCAATTTCGCCCTTGTCGTCCGCCGGCAATAGCTCCGGGCTGATAGGCGTGCTCACCACGTCCAGCAAAACAGAGCGTACCTGTTCGCCCGCCTGCTCGTTTGCGTACCAAGTTACTAACGTGCTTATCAGCGTTTTAGGCACTCCCACATTCACCGCATACATCGACATGTGGTCGCCATTGTAGGTACACCAACCCAAAGCCAACTCCGACAAATCGCCAGTGCCTATCACCAAGCCGTTAATACGGTTGGCATAGTCCATCAAGATTTGTGTTCGCTCGCGTGCTTGCGAATTTTCATAAGTTACATCGTGCAACGCAGGATTGTGTCCAATATCTTCAAAATGCTGATTCACAGCTTTTTCTATTACTATTTGGCGAGATTGTATGCCCAAAGCCTCCATCAAAAGCGTAGCGTTATTTTTGGTTCGATGTGTAGTACCAAAACCCGGCATAGTGATACCCACAATGCCCTCGCAAGGCAAACCCAGTCTGCGGAAAGCCGCCACCGTTACCAGCAATGCCAATGTGGAATCCAATCCTCCGGAAACACCTATTACACAATGCTTTATACCTGTATGCAACAAGCGTTTCATCAACCCTGCTACTTGTATGTTGAAAATCTCGTTACAACGTTCGTTCAAATGCTCGTCGCAACGTGGTACAAACGGTTTTTGGCTGAACGTTCGGTGCAACGTCCAATTTTTCATCTCCGCAGGCGGAAGTTCTATATGAATATATGATGTGTCGGTAGCCGAAAATGAGGTATTTTTTCTTCTGTCAGCATGCAAACGCTCCACATCAACATCCGCCACAAGCAACTGACTTTCTGCAAGGAAACGTTCGCTTTCGCCCAAGATGCTTCCGTTTTCGGCAACAAGGCTATGCCCGGCAAACACCAAATCGGTAGTGGACTCACCTACTCCGGCCGAAGCATACACATAGCCGGCAATGCAACGAGCCGATTGTTGGGATATTAGCTCTTTACGATAGGCAGACTTGCCAGCCGTTTCTGGACTTGCAGAAAGGTTGAAGATGAGTTCTGCCCCCTGCAAAGCGTGATGGCTCGACGGCGGAATAGGTGTCCACACGTCTTCACAAATTTCGATGGCAAAGCGACATCCGTTCACCGAAAAAAGCAGGTTAGTGCCAATGGGCACAACCTCGCCGTTGAACATCACGGATGTGCAAAAAAGCTCGCAAGCCGACGAAAACCAACGCTTGTCGTAAAACTCATTGTAGTTGGGTATAAAAGTTTTGGGTACAAAACCCCAAACCCGTCCGCCCGATACAACGGCAGCCACATTAAACAACTTGCCCTGCACCCGCAAGGGCAAGCCCACAATACTAACTATCTGTAAATCGGAAGTTTCCAAACAGAATCGGGTAAGTGCCTCTTCTGCACCTTGCAACAACAAGTCTTGCAGAAAAAGGTCGCCACAGGTGTATGCCGTGATGCCGGCTTCGGGAAAGCAAAGCACGGCAACTGAACGGCTGTAAGCCTGCTTTGCCTGCTCCACCATTTGCGAAACGTTGTATTGCGGGTCGGCTACTCGCAGGCGTGGAGTTGCTGCCGCCACTCTTATAAAACCAAAGGTTTTGTTGTTCATTCTTTACTTCTTCTTTTTTAAAGGTTAAGGGCAATCCTTAATGCAAACACCTTGCCTGTTGATTATAAACTCTTTACCATCGGATTTTACTCGGATAAAGTTTTCTTTTTCCACAAAAATCCAATCGTATTTCAAAGGTATCACCAGCGTTCCGTTTTTGTCCACAAGCCCCCATTTTCGGTTGCGAACAGCCACAGACAGGCCGTAATTAGGCGTTCCCACGTGGTCGTATTTATCAGATAATGAAACACTTGTAGCCACCTCACGCACAGGCTGTGCGGGTGCGGCTGTGGGCTTGCTTTCCTCCTTTGGCACAGTAGGTGCAGGTGGTGGCACAGCAACCGGTTCGCTCTTAGTTTCAGCCACTTCCGCAGGTCGGGGTAACAGTTGCTTTTCGGCAGTAGCCGTATCTTTGGCATTATTCACTTTCTTCCATTGAGACGGCCTCCGTTTAACGCTTTTGGCAGTGGCATTCACCATCGTACCCTGTGGTTTAACGTGAGTTATAACCTCCTGATTACGAGCATTTTTAAACTTAAAGAACAGGCCAATGGCCAGCAACAGTACTACGGCAGATGCTACGCCGAGTATCGGTATGGTTGCATCTCTTTTTTTTGTGCGAGAAGCGGAAAGCGTGGTGGTTCGCAGCTGCTTTTCGCTGCTCCCGTTTGTTTGGCTTACAGTGAGTGTCGCCCTTCTCTCCGACGGATTTTTTTGCAAATAATTGTCTAATACGCCACGCCAAACTTCCGGCAAATGGCTCAATGCAAGTGGCTCAGACACAATTCGTTGTATAGCTGTATAGCGAGTGTCCGTTTCCACGCTGTATGGTGCTTTTCGCTGCAAAGCGTGATAAAAAACAACAGCCAACGAATAAGCGTCCGTTTTGTGCGTAAGAGGCTCATTTTCTTGCACTTGCTCAGGGCTCATATACATCACCGCTTCTAACGGATTGCGGGTTTCGGGCACCCTTCCTGCCGTTTTCACACAAGCTACGTCAAAGTCGAGCAGCTTCAACTCTCCGTGCTTGGTAATAAAGATGTTAGATGGTTTGATATTGCGATGCACAACACCTTGCCGATGGGCGTAATTCAAAGCACTAACTGCCTGATTCCACCAACGAAAAAGCAAGGAATCGGCAAACTGTTCGCCTTTTTTCAGGTAGCAACCCAAGTCCACCCCGTCTAAATATTCCATCACCATTGCGGGGCGGTTTTCAAACATCAGCAAGTCGTAAACTTGCCGGATGTGGGGATGGCTAAGGCGAGCCATTCTTTCGGCATCCACCTCAAAAGCCCTTGCATACCCAGTACCCACATATCTATTTTTAAGCACTTTAATAGCAACCGGCTTGCCTATTTTATTTTCGGCATACCACACTTCTGCCACAGCACCTTCGCCTAAAATATGCTTTATGATGTAATCGCCTATCCTCTGATTTTTCATACCCTATTACTTGCACTGCAAGGGAACAAAAGTAAGGAATTTATCCGTTTCTCAAAAATAAACTTTCACCTTGCATTTATCCCCCACCCTACTTTGGGAAAATAGCAATGTTTTTGTACCTTTGCCCGCAAAATTTTAGACATTTCCAATAAAAGTAGTAATTTGTATATGCACGAGAAGATTGTCATCCTCGACTTCGGTTCGCAGACCACACAGCTGATTGGTCGCCGAGTGAGGGAGTTAAATACCTACTGCGAGATAGTTCCTTATAACAAATTTCCTTTCGGTGATGAAACAGTGAAAGGTGTCATCCTGTCGGGAAGCCCTTTTTCGGTGAACGACGAAACAGCTTTTAAGCCCGATTTATCAAACATTCGTGGCAAATATCCGGTATTGGGCATTTGCTACGGGGCTCAATATCTGGCATATTCATCGGGAGGAAAAGTAGAAAAGTGCGATTCTCGCGAGTACGGACGTGCTCATTTGGCTACCGTTCACTCGCAAAGCGAGCTTTTCAGAGGAATTGACAGCAACTCGCAGGTGTGGATGTCGCACGGCGACACCATCACCGTGCTACCACAAACATTTCAAATAGAGGCAAGTACGCACGATGTGGCCGTAGCCGCCTACAAAGTAGATGGCGAACGCACTTGGGGGGTACAATTTCATCCCGAAGTAGCACACTCGTTGGATGGAACAAAGCTTATCAGCAACTTTTTGGACATCTGCGGATGCAAACGAGACTGGACTCCCGCATCGTTTATCGACACAACCGTGGCACAACTGAAAGCTCAGCTGGGCAACGACAAAGTGATTTTGGCTCTGTCGGGCGGTGTGGATTCGTCCGTTACTGCCGTGTTGCTCAATCGTGCCATAGGCAAAAATCTGACGTGTATTTTTGTAGATAACGGCTTGCTCCGCAAAAATGAATTTGAGCGGGTATTGCAAGATTACGAACATCTGGGGTTGAATGTTATAGGCGTTGATGCCAAACAAAAATTCTACTCGCAATTGGCAGGGGTAACCGACCCCGAACAGAAACGGAAAATTATCGGTCGGGGATTCATCGAGGTGTTCGATGAAGAAGCCCGCAAACTCACCGATATTCAGTGGCTGGGGCAAGGTACCATCTATCCCGACATCATTGAGTCGCTTTCCATTACGGGAACCACCATCAAATCGCACCACAATGTAGGTGGGCTACCTAAGGAGATGAAACTCAAGCTGGTAGAACCACTCCGCTTGCTATTCAAAGACGAGGTTCGTCGCGTAGGATTGGAGTTGGGAATGCAACCACACCTCATCAAGCGACATCCGTTCCCCGGTCCGGGATTGGGTATTCGCATCTTGGGCGACATCACTCCCGAAAAAGTGGAGATTTTGCAAAACGCCGACGATATATACATACAAACTCTGCGGGAATACGACCTCTACGACAAGGTGTGGCAAGCAGGTGCTATTCTGCTACCCATTCGTTCGGTGGGTGTGATGGGCGACGAACGTACCTACGAAAGCACACTTGCACTGCGTGCCGTTACCTCCTCCGATGGTATGACTGCCGACTGGGCTCGCTTGCCTTACGACTTTTTGGCTGATGTATCGAACAGAATTATAAACAAAGTGCGTGGCATCAACCGTGTAGTGTATGATATTTCGTCAAAGCCACCAGCAACTATTGAGTGGGAGTAGCATATTAACTATTATGTCCTTGCATCTCTGTTTTTCAGGAACAAAGAGGTGCAGGGGCTTTTCGCTTTTGTAATCACCAAATAATCTGACAAAGAGCATTTTACTGAATTAACATAATACTGTTGATAGAATGAAAAGATACAATTTTCTGAACAACGTTTTCGGGTGGGTGGCATTCTGTGTTGCCGCCGTCACCTATCTGCTTACGATAGAACCCACTGCCAGCTTTTGGGACTGTGGTGAATTTATCTCGGCAAGCTACAAAATGGAAGTAGGGCACGCACCCGGAGCTCCGTTTTTTATGCTGATGGGGAAATTTTTCTCGCTGTTTGCGTCGTCGCCTGCCCAAGTGGGAATGATGGTAAACGTGATGTCGGCTTTGATGAGTGCCGCCACCATCCTTTTTCTGTTTTGGACCATTACGCACCTTGCAAAAAAACTAATTTATCAAGACCACTCGCAAGAAATAACCTTGGGACAAACCATCGCCATTATTGGTAGTGGCTTGGTTGGTTCGCTCAGCTATGCTTACACCGATACGTTTTGGTTTTCGGCGGTGGAAGCGGAGGTATATGCCTTTTCGTCGATGTTTACGGCACTGGTATTTTGGCTCATCCTAAAATGGGAAAATCGTGCCGACCGCCACGACTCCGATAAGTGGCTGATACTCATTGCATATATGATGGGATTATCCATCGGGGTACACTTGCTGAACTTGTTGTGCATCCCTGCAATGGTGCTGGTATATTATTTCAAAAAAGCCAAAGAAGTAAACCTGAAAGGAACGCTCATTGCTTTGGCATGGTCGTTTGCGTTGATTATCGCCTTGATGTATGGTATCATTCCGGGAGTAACCAAAGTGGGCGGATGGGTAGAGTTGGCATTCGTTAATACACTGGGATTCAGTTATAATACAGGAACATTCTTCTACATAGCCTTGCTGATAGGAACCATCGTTTGGGGATTGTGGCTGACAATGCGTGCCACCACAAATATGTTGCTCAGTAAAATAGCCTTAGTGCTGGCTATGGTGTTGGCCGGTGTTCCCCTTATCAGTAGCAGTTATATCATCAATATACTGATTATCATCGCACTCACGGCATTCATATTCATCCGTAAGGAGTTGCAAATCCGCACCATCAACACCACACTACTCAGCTTGTTGGTAGTTTTGGTGGGATATTCATCTTATGCCCTCATACCGATACGCTCGTCGGCCAACCCTCCGATGGACCAAAATTCACCCGAAAACATCTTCGCCTTGCGAGATTATTTAGGTCGTGAACAGTATGGTGAAACGCCGCTCTTTCACGGACAAACCTACGCATCGGAAGTGGAACGTGATGGCGACAGAAACCCTATAACAACCTCATCTACACCTAAATACGACAAGGTTGTAAAAGAAAATGAGAGCGAAAAAGACCAATATGTGGTAACGGGGACGTCAGACCAATACAAGTACACAAACACAATGCTGTTCCCTCGTATGCACTCCAAAGAGCCTCGCCACATACAAGGCTACAAAAATTGGGGAGGCATCGGCGATGATTTGTCCCAGCCCCCAACAATGATGCAAAACTTACGCTTTTTCATTGAGTATCAGCTCAATTTTATGTATTGGCGTTACTTTATGTGGAACTTTGCCGGACGGCAAAACGACAAGCAAAATACAGGTGGCATAACCAACGGCAACTGGATTACAGGCATCCCCGTATTTGACCAATATGTGTTGGGATTGGGTCCGCAGGACAACCTTCCGCCCGATGTTACCGACAACAAGGCTCACAACCGATATTTTCTACTTCCGTTGCTACTTGGTATTGTTGGAATCTTGTACCAACTGTTCCGTAAGGAAGCAGGCGAACAAGGTTTTTGGATTACCTTTATGCTTTTCTTTATGACAGGTATCGCCATTGTGATGTACCTCAACCAAAAGCCTTACGAACCACGTGAACGAGACTATGCTTATGCAGGTTCGTTCTATGCTTTCACCATTTGGATTGGATTGGGTGTAGCCGGTATTTGGGAATTGCTTCGCAAAAAAGTACCGTCCACCGTAGCCGCAACTGTGGCAACTGTGGTGTGTTTAGGTGTACCGGTTCTGCTCGCTGCCCAAAACTGGGACGACCACGACCGCTCCGACCGATACGTTACACGCGACTTTGGTATGAACTATCTGCTCTCGTGCGAACCTAATGCTATCATCTTCACCAATGGCGACAACGATACTTTCCCGCTTTGGTATGCTCAGGACGTGGAAGGATTTCGCACTGATGTGCGTGTGTGCAACCTCAGTTATCTGCAAACCGACTGGTATGTTGACCAAATGCGGCGTCAGGCATACGAATCCGAAGCACTACCCATAGAGTGGGAACGGAAACGATACGTTGGCGACAAAGGTATCTATGCCCAAGTGGTAACAAGCAAAATGATACAAGAAATGGCCGCTCCACAATTGGGCGTAAGTGCCATAGGCTACGATTGGAATACGTTGTATGACACACAAGCCTATAAAGATGTAGCCAATCTGGATGAAGTGATGCACAACCTCCGCAACAACGATACATACGCTCCTCGCAACCCCTTCCGCATAAGCGAAGGACTTATCGTCCCCAGCGATAAACTTCTGCTACGCATAGATGCCTCCAAAGTAAATTGGAAGAATCTGAACGTATCGCCCACGGACTCAATGGTTATCAACTTAGGCGGAAAACACGTGCTTTATCGTCAGGAGCTGATGATTTTGGAAATGTTGAACAACATCAATAAAAATAACTGGAAACGCCCCATATATTTTGCCCTCACCGTAGGACAAGATATGTATATGAATCTGGAAAACAACTTCCGGATGGAAGGGCTTGCTTATCGCATCACGCCAAACAGCAATGCCAAAGGTGGAGTAAACACCGAAGTGATGTACGACAATATGATGAACAAATTCAAATGGGGAGGTGTGGACAATCCCAATGTGTATTTGGACGAAAACATTCTAAGGTCGTGCCAAACGTATCGCCACCTTTTCACCCAATTGGCGAAAGCCTTAATTGCCGAAGG
>JBHBVA010000096.1:0-2500 GCA_041793355.1 Bacteroidota bacterium
ATCCTACACATCACTTATCCAAGAACAATACTAAGCTATAGTAAAGGTGCACAGGGTCTTTTCGTCCCACTGCGGGTAATCGGCATCTTCACCGATACTACAATTTCACCGAGCTCATGGCTGAGACAGTGTCCAGATCGTTACTCCATTCGTGCAGGTCGGAACTTACCCGACAAGGAATTTCGCTACCTTAGGACCGTTATAGTTACGGCCGCCGTTTACTGGGGCTTCAATTCAATGCTTCTCCGAAGATAACATCTCCTCTTAACCTTCCAGCACCGGGCAGGTGTCAGGCCCTATACTTCATCTTGCGATTTCGCAGAGCCCTGTGTTTTTGATAAACAGTCGCCTGGACCTTTTTACTGAGGCCAACATCACTGCTGGCGACCTTTCTCCCGAAGTTACAGGTCGATTTTGCCTAGTTCCTTAGCCATGAATCTCTCGAGCACCTGAGGATACTCTCCTCGACCACCTGTGTCGGTTTACGGTACGGGTTCTATATAAATATGTTTAGAAGCTTTTCTTGGCAGCTTTTAGGTACACTATCTCTTCATCCGTAGATTCTGAGTACTTTCTGCCTTCTCCACTACTTACGCATTTTACTATAAGTCGTATAGATACAGCATTTAACGAACTATTCCGTCAGTTCGCGGTACTTTCACCTCTGCGTCACTCCATCACTCTATATAGAAGTACGGAAATATTAATCCGTTGGCCATCGACGTCCCCCTTCGGGTGTGCCTTAGGTCCCGACTAACCCTCAGCTGATTAGCATAGCTGAGGAAACCTTGGTCTTACGGTGTGCGGGTTTCTCGCCCGCATTATCGTTACTTATGCCTACATTTTCTTTTCTAAACAGTCCAAGATACCTCACAATATCTCTTCTACCCAGTTTAGAATGCTCCCCTACCACAGTTTCCTGTCCATAGCTTCGGTAGTATACTTATGCCCGATTATTATCCATGCTCGACCGCTCGACTAGTGAGCTGTTACGCACTCTTTAAATGAATGGCTGCTTCCAAGCCAACATCCTAGCTGTCTAGGCAGTCAAACCGCGTTTGTTCAACTTAGCATACATTTGGGGACCTTAGCTGATGGTCTGGGTTCTTTCCCTCTCGGACATGGACCTTAGCACCCATGCCCTCACTACTTATAACCATTTATTAGCATTCGGAGTTTGTCAGGAATTGGTAGGCGGTGAAGCCCCCGCATCCAATCAGTAGCTCTACCTCTAATAAACTATATAAGCGCTGCACCTAAATGCATTTCGGGGAGTACGAGCTATTTCCGAGTTTGATTGGCCTTTCACCCCTACCCACAGGTCATCCGAAGACTTTTCAACGTCAACCGGTTCGGTCCTCCATTTGGTGTTACCCAAACTTCAACCTGCCCATGGGTAGATCACACGGTTTCGCGTCTACCATTACTGACTATTACGCCCTATTCAGACTCGCTTTCGCTTCGGCTGCATGACTTAATCACTTAACCTCGCCAGCAACGGTAACTCGTAGGCTCATTATGCAAAAGGCACGCCGTCACCCCACTTAAGGGCTCCGACCGCTTGTAAGCGTATGGTTTCAGGTTCTTTTTCACTCCGTTATTCACGGTTCTTTTCACCTTTCCCTCACGGTACTGGTTCACTATCGGTCTCTCAGGAGTATTTAGCCTTACCGGATGGTCCCGGCTAATTCAATCAGGGTTCCACGTGCCCCGACCTACTCAGGATTCTACTATCTCCTCCTCTTTTACCTATACGGGACTATCACCCTCTTTGGTTAACCTTTCCAGGTTATTCCAGTTCTTTTAGATTCAAATATCGTAGTCCTACAACCCCATTATTGCCGAAACAACAATGGTTTGGGCTAGTCCAATTTCGCTCGCCACTACTCTCGGAATCACTTTTGTTTTCTTCTCCTCCGCCTACTTAGATGTTTCAGTTCAGCGGGTTTGCCCTCCTTACGGAGTAATGCATCTTCAATGCATTGGGTTGCCCCATTCGGATATCTGCGGATCAATTCGTATGTGCCAATCCCCGCAGCTTTTCGCAGCTTATCACGTCCTTCTTCGCCTCTGAGAGCCTAGGCATCCCCCATACGCCCTTATTTTGCTTATTGTGCTCTATATTTATACCTCTATCAGTATAAATCGTGCTTTATCATTTTTTTCTATCTTTTTTGCTTTCCAATATGTCAATGAACTTTTTTTCGTGGAGAATAAGGGAGTCGAACCCTTGACCTCCTGCGTGCAAGGCAGGCGCTCTAGCCAGCTGAGCTAATTCCCCATACATTCTACGAGTTATTAGTTTTGCGTTATGTGCGCATAACTGCTCAACTTCTAGAATTTCCTTTTTTACTAGTAGTCCCGGGCAGACTCGAACTGCCGACCCCTACATTATCAGTGTAGTACTCTAACCAGCTGAGCTACGAGACTCTGTATCTTCTTTTTTTTGAACCAACAGCGAGAGTAAGTATAATAATCTTTGCTCTAGAAAGGAGGTGTT
>JBHBVA010000096.1:5000-7968 GCA_041793355.1 Bacteroidota bacterium
TAAGTATTTGTTATATTTGTAAAATAACTCCAACTCGATTCCTTGATGGATTTCACTCAATCGTGATATTTCAGCATAGTAGTTTGTTCCGTTAGTATCCGTATCTATTAAATTATTTTTACGCTCATATCTATCCTTCCAAGTTGTTCTGTAAAGGTTTGCCTTAATATTTACTTTTTCTGACTTAAATCCATAACCCAACTCAATGCCTAATATTTTCTCATTTACATTATCTGAACTCGGAAAATTCAAATTTCCTCTGTAAACAGCGTTGAAATTGGGTTGTTTAGAATAAAATCCAATATTAGAAAATATGTTGTGATTCTCAATATTGTGATTAACTCCTGCCTTGACGCTATATCCCAAGAGGCTTTCCACACTTGTTTTTGTAGGCATTAAAATATTTGTTCCGTTAATAGGTGTTCCTTCTTTCAAAAAGTTATCCGTGCGGCTGTATCCTTTATCTGATATAGAACCTTGTAAGAAAGCGGAAAGATTTTCTCTGGTATATTCCAACTGTGCAAAAACTCCTAACCAAAATACTTGTCCTTCGTAATTATAAGCGATTGTATTTGAAACAGGGTCAATTCCTGTAAAAAAAGGCATATAAGAAGGATAATTTCTATTAGCGACAGAAACATAATTATTTGTTGTAAGATTTTTATTCGCGTCATCTTTGTAAAAAGTTGCTCCCAAAAAATCATTCACCATTGCATAGTGATAGCCTTTGTAATAACGCCCATCAAATCCGACATTCAAAACAATGCCTCTGAACAATTCACTACTCAAATTTGTTAACGCTCCATACCAATCGTGAGAATTAATCCTCGCTCCACGCACCAACGTTCCTGCATCTGGCGCAGATATTTGATTTTCTTTCACAAGTTGGTCAAAATCATACAATCCTGTTGTTACGTTTCTAAAAGAATTTAGTCCTTGACCTTTCACCAAACCGTATGCTTGCGTTCCGAAACCTCTACCAAAAGATGTGTAAAATGTGGTGTTGAGCATCGTTTTTGAGGAAATATTCCAATCCCAATTGAGCATAAATAGAGGTTTATGGTACACATTTCTGTGTGTATTATACTCTACACCGTTTAAAATTCCCAAATCAGGATTATATTTTCTATTAGGTTTTCCATTGCCGTATGCCAAAGCATTTGCTATGGATACGTAAGAATTCCGTTGATTGTGCCATTGAGGAGCTCCCATCATCATCAACTGTAATGTATGCTGCTCAGAAGGTGTATAACCCAACGCTAAATAGTAGTTGTAACTCTCAAAATCTGTTCCGTTCACATATTTCTCACCCGAAGTGTGCCCTAAAAGCACCGATGCTGAAAACCCTTTTTTACTTTTTCCTGTGTTATAAGAAATTGCCGTTTTAACATCATAATTATTTCCAAAAGAACTTAACATCCAGCCACCCTCACGCATATCGGCAGAGCGAGTAATGATATTCAAAGTTCCTCCAATAGATGCAATCGCCAACTTAGAAGCTCCTAATCCCCTCTGTATCTGCAATAAAGAAGCTGTTTCAGCAATGCCAGTCCAATTGCTCCAATACACTCTGTCATTTTCCATATCATTGACAGGCACTCCGTTGACTGTTACTGCTATGTTTTCATTATTAAAACCGCGTATGTTGATATTTGAATCACCATACCCTCCTGCTTTTGTAACATACACGGAAGGCGTTCGATTCAACAGTTCAGGAAATTCTCGATTTCCTAATTTTTCATTTATTTCTGAGGCAAAAATAGTTGAAACAGCCACAGGAGTTTTTCGTTCTTTGGCAACATCTAACAGTTGATTGTTAACAACAAACTCTGGCAATAATTGCATATTTTCCTCTAAAAACACTTCTACATAAGGTGTTTTACGTGCAAAACGATACGATATTTCTTTGGAAATAAACCCTGTGTGAGAAATTCTCAAAACACCTATTTTGGTGGGCACTTCCAATAAAAACTCTCCCTTGTCATTGGTTGAAACTCCCATAAGACTTCCTTTTAGAACCACATTGACACCAGATAATGGTTCTTTCGTTTCTTGGTGAATCACCTTTCCTGTAACAAATTTTTGGGAATAAGTAAAGTTAGTACTTATCAAAAATAGTACTAACAAGTGTAGTAGCTTGCTTCTCATCTCTCTTTGTTCATTAATCTTTTCTCGCTGCAAATTTTAAAAAATTATCCATACTTCAACGTTAACAATTCGTTAATGATTTAGGAAATGATTAACCTCTTTCGATTATAATTATCTCAAAAAAACAACATTAAAACAAAATTTCTGCCTTAAAAATAATAATTATGTAACACAAATGATTTTATATTCTTTTTTGTTCACCAATTTAGAAAAAAATGCTAATTCTTATTTTTATCATAAAATTTTTATTTCTACCTTTTTTAGCGAGAAATTTCTTGAAAAATAGCAAAAAAAGAAAATAAAAAACTCCGAACATTGGATATATTCGGAGTTTATCGCCTGATATTTCACTGTTATTTCATAATTTCTTTCAAAACTTCGGTTTTTCCATCAATCATTTCAGGATTTCCTACACCTAAAATATGGGTTATCAAGGGATAAACGTTTACATTTTCAAATGTATTTAATTTATATCCTTTTTTAATGTTGTGTCCTGTGGCATAAAAAATTCCGCCCATATCAGGTGTTGTATACGGATTGTAACCGTGCGTGCCCCATTTGTTTTGCTTTTTGGCGAGTGGATGATTTTTGTCAGGAATCATATAGTAAGGTGCATCACACGTTAAAACAATGTCTCCAATTCGGGTATCTTTGTTATAGTGCCATTGTTTTGGGGTCTCGTTTCGGAAATATACCGATACACGAGGCGCCAATTTTGATTTCACATATTGGTAAATTTCGTTGCTATCTTCTTGATTTTTGACGTAAATATGTCCGTGCATTCCATTATTGACAAAATGTGCTTTATCTTTCAGATAAT